>DASUVB010000218.1:0-9390 GCA_036373835.1 Flavisolibacter sp.
AGATGTACCATGTGCTCATAACTAAAATAAGAACGAGCGTAAGAGACATGAGGACCACCGCATACCATTTCATTCCACCAAACAATGCTGCTACTTGTGCTGCCGCGGTGCGACGCTGGCCGGACAGCACGATCCAGAAGATCAAAGGAGGAATAAAAAGCACCAGCTGGATCATTGGGTGACCGAGGGCCGTGAACAGCGATAACCATCCCAGGAGCACACCGATAACGGCTAAACCTGCCAGGCACCGGGTAGTGAAATGCCCGGGAGCTTCAGTCTCGCTCTTCACGAAATAAATAAGGATAGTGCCCCAGGAAAAGGACACGAACGAGATATACAGCCATGCAAGTAATGTAACCAGCATCAGTCTTTTTTTGCCACCACCACAGCAGAAAGTCCTATGCGGTTGAAAACGAGTTTATCCATCAGCCGGGCCAGCGGCACCAGCCGGTTGAAAAGGTTCATTTCTCCGCGCTGCAAACTCCTGTGGTGAAGAATTTTCCCGGACACCAGCCATCCTGAAATGCCAAGAAGATTCAAATATCTTTTATGAATTACGGTCAGGTAATTTTTTTCAATGACGGCCGACAGGCTTTTTACCGTGTATCGCCTGAAATGTCCCAGCTCCGTGTCAAGCCTGCTGAATAAGGTCTGAAAGGCAGGCGCCAGCACGATGAGGTGTCCCCCGGGCTTCAGCAGGAACCTGCAGATCTCAACCGCTTTCATATCATCGTTAATATGCTCGATGACATTCAGCAGGAAGACGGTGTCAAACTTTTCACGGTACTGTTGGTACTTCAATTCATATTGGTCTTCCTGCAGGTCTATGGAAATGATCTCCCGCACGTTTTTATAGGGAGCCATCACGGGTTCCAGCTTCCTGCGGTATTCAGGATTGTAATCAGACAGGGTGATGGAATACCCCGCACGGACCAGGTATTGCGATATATTACCAATGCCACTGCCGACCTCGAGCACCTCTCCCTTGATGAAGGGCCGGATGGTGTCGTACATCCATTTATTTAACCTCGATGCTTTGGAGATGATCTCCAGCGTTGAGGCGCCGACCGGGTCCGAATGGGTGTTGCCGTTCATCTGCGGTCAAAAATATTATACCTGAAAATGCAGTACACGGCGCGCAGCCCGTCCCTCCAGTTGATCTTTTTCCCTTCCTTATAGGTGCGTCCATAATAGCGGATGCCGGTTTCGTAGATCCTGATGTTTGGAATGCGGCTCATTTTTGCGGTGATCTCCGGCTCAAACCCAAACCGGTTCTCCCGTATGCGGATCCTGCGGAGCACGTCGGTACGAAACATTTTGTAACCCGTTTCCATGTCGGTCAGGTTCAGCTGCGTGAACAGGTTGCTCAGGAATGTCAGCAGCTTGTTCCCCATGGTATGAAAGAAGAACAGCACGCGGTGGGGTCCCTGTCCCATGAATCTCGACCCATACACCACATCGGCATAGCCATCCATGATCGGCTCCAGCAGGCGGTTGTAATCCTTCGGGTCGTACTCAAGGTCTGCATCCTGGATAACCACGATGCTGCCGGTCACCATGGCGATGCCGCTGCGGATGGCTGCGCCCTTTCCCATATTGACGGGATGCCGGTGCAGGCGGATCATGACGCGTCCCGCCGCATATTCCTGCAGGCGTTCGAATGTCCTGTCAGTGGAAGCGTCATCTACCACGATCACCTCGCGTGTAAGGTTATAGTCGAGCGGCGTGTGAATCACTTTGTCCAGTACGCGGACGACCAGGTTCTCTTCGTTGTAGCAGGGAATGATGATGCTCAGCGTCTCCAATGATTCGTCGTTAAGTGAAGTGAAGATAATGTGGAATTTATTTCTGGATCCGAAATCCATCGCTGATCGCATCACCTCGCGCACGCAGCCGCGCATCAACTTTGTACAAACAGGGCAGCGGTGTTGCGTAGCACCGTGGGTTCCAGTTGTCCAGGATTCGGTGTGGAATATGCAGCCTCAGCCCGTCGATGCGGAGCGTATCCAAAGGCGGCTGCGGTAATTTTACTGGCAACATGAAGTTTTGGACGGGAGGCGTTTTGATGAACTTTACCCCCGCATAACCCAGAAGCGCCAGCGATAACAGCATAAAAACAATGGGTGTGCGCCACAACTTTTGCAAGGCACCTGCATAAGGTATCACCATTGGCAGCAGGAAGGCACCACACAGGAGCGGCCCGTAAACAAAACGTGGGTCAGGAGCCACAACGAACCAGGTAAGGAGTTGCGCCAACAGCACTGTCACGAAGAACGGCAGCACGCTGCTGAAGGTCTTCAGGTGTCTTAGCCGGAAAAGTGATACAATGATCCCGAGGATCCCAGGGACCAGCACAAGTTTATCGTATGTAAACAGGTAGCGGAACCAGTAAAATGTCCACTGCGGGAACGGTATCTCGCGTGTTACCTCCATATCCTGGAACATGTAATTCACCCTGTTGTAGTATTTGATGTAGGTGAGCAGGTCCCTGTTGACAGCGGGGTCCACTTTCCAGTCTACCCGGAACACATCGACGAACATGGAGGGGAACACAGGGTATCCCGACAGCATGATGTTGCGTGCAAGGAAAGGCGCCACCAGGAGGATGCTGAGTCCTGCGTACATCCAAAGTTGCCTCCGGTTAACCGTTCCAGTGACCAACGCGTACAGGGGCAACAGCAGGATCGGGAAGTTGGTGATGCGCACCGTAAGCAGGAAGACCGGCCACAGGAGCCATTCCACGGGCAGGCCTTTGTTATCATTCCTGTTCATTAAAATTCCGGTGAACAGTGTAACGATCACCAGGGCCGTAATGAAATCATAGTTCGTAGTAGCTGCATTTCCCCGGAGCACCGGCCATGAAAGGAAAGCGAGTACGAGCATCACGAGCGCACCCGTTTTTACCAGGATGCTGTTTTCCCGGTCAGGGCCTGCTTTTACGATGATACCGCCCACGTGGATGCAGAACCACAGGGACAGCAGGCCATTCAGCGAGGTAAAAAAATTGTGCTCCCCGGCACCGGCAAGAAAAAAGCTCACCGACGAAAACCACGAGGAGTTGAATCCGAACCGTTCATGGAGGTTGGCAATGCCGGGCACCGTTCCATATTCATATATCCATTTGACCATCTGGATATGGTAGCTTTCGGTATCATCCATCATAACGGGACCGGCACTGAAGAACAGGACGACCAGCCATGCGGCAGCTGCAAACAATACAAATGTCACAGGGCGCGGCATGAAACGGAAACGCAAAACATCCCGCTTCCGGATAAAAGCAATGAGCAGCACAACTCCAATTACGGCTGCTGAGAAAATATGATTGACCGGGAGGAACAATGCGGCCACCTGGCTCACCGTGGTAAGCACGATGAGGCCTGTCAGCGCCTGGTAGAGAAATGGCTTTTCGCTGTTATCCGAAATAATTCGATAAAACAGGCGGCCGGTAATGATACATACCAGGGTAATGATAACGTGTATGGCCGCGATGGACAGCATGGGTTTTTTTCGACGCTACTGGTAATTCTTTTTCAAATTGATAAAATATTTTTCAAACAGGTGAAAGCTGGCGACGCTTATCAGCACGGCTACTGCCGTTACGCCAATGGCGGCAATTACGTTCCCGGTTTGCTTTGAGGTAGTGACAACGCCGGCCAGCCAGCTGCGTACCGGGCGGTGCAGCAACAGGTAAACCGGCCAGTGCCAGATGTAAATGCCATAGGAATACTTCCCGAGAAATTTGAGGATACCGGACTGCAGCAGCCGCTGAAGCAGCCTGTTTTCTTCATTGGTCGCTTCGTACACCAGCATAGCGAAAATCACCGCGAACGTGGTGTAGCCTACCATGGCGAAATACGGGAAGGTGAACTGGTTGGCGCGGTTGATGAAAAAGAAAAGAAAATTAAAGGCCGCCAGTCCCAGGATGATCAGCGTGGAATAGGATCTCAGGAATTTCGGGTAGCTGTAGAGAATAACAGCGAGCATGCTGCCGATGCACAACCCATCGATCCGCGTAAACGTATAGAAACCGAAATAGTTGAATTCCCTGACCTGGTTCAGCCACATGAAGATGCGGATGCCGATCACAGTGATCAGCAGCAATGCAATACTGGTGATAAGCACCTGTGGCTTCCTGATCAGCAATACCAGCAGCGGCCAGAATAGGTAATACTGTTCTTCAACTGCAAGCGACCAGAAATGATGCAGGGCGGTCGTGTTGGCCGATGACTCCCTGCTGATCAGCAGCCAGTTTTGCAGGTAGGTCCAGAACCAGGCCTGGTGTTGCCGGTAAAACGAAAAGTCAATGGTGTTTGCCGGTATCCGTGGCAGGATCACCAGGAACAGCAGCAGCGCCAGGTAGTACAACGGCGCGATCCGCAGCACCCGCCGCATGTAAAAGTTCCGGAGGTAACCGGGTTTTTCACGCGTATGGAGCAGGATCTCCGTGATCAGGAAGCCGGACAGCACAAAGAACAGGTCCACCCCGAGCCAGCCGAAGAAAAAATAGTTGATGAAACCGAAGTTGTGGTAAAAGACCACCAGGAGGATAGCAATGCCCCGCAGGCCATCCAGCGCAGGATAATACTTCCTGGAAGCGTACGGACCGGCATCTGGTGATATTGGAACCTGTTTCGTCAAGCAGTTGGTTACTATCCTTTCAAAGATAGTCGTCTCTGCATGTATTTGCCCAGCATGTCAAATTCCAGGTTGACCACGGAACCTTTGCCAACCTGCATCAGGTTCGTATGTTCCAGCGTATATGGTATGATGGCAACGGTGAACGCGGACTTCTTCACGTTGAAAATTGTCAGGCTGACACCGTTCACGGCGATCGAACCTTTTTCGATCACCAGCTCCGCGAATTTTTTGGGAAAACGGAACGTCAGCTCCGTGCTTCCCTGCTGATCCCTTTTCCTGGTGCAGGTGCCGGTGGTATCGGCATGTCCCTGCACAAAATGTCCATCCAGCCGGCTGTCGACGCGGAGGCTTTGCTCCAGGTTCACCACCGTGCCGATCTCCCACGAACCGAGTGAAGTTTTCTGGAGGGTCTCCCGGATGGCGGTCACGCGGTGCAGTGTGCCGCTGACTTCCTCCACGGTCAGGCACACGCCGTCATGGCAGACGCTCTGGTCGATCCTGAAACCGGGGGAAAGGGGAGACTCGATCCAGAAGCTTTTATTGGTCCCTGCATGGGTGATTTCCCTGACCTGCCCGGTGGCTTCAACGATGCCTGTAAACATCCGGTAAAATTCGGCTTTTTTGCATTTTCTTTTGGTTTGATGGGGCAAACAACGCTATCTTTGCGTTCCTGAAAAAAACCTAAAGGAGGTATAACGCATGCTGATTATCGATTCTAAAGACTGCGAAAACATCGACAAGGCTTTAAAGAAGTACAAGAAGAAATTCGAAAAAGCCAAGATCCTTTTGCAGTTACGTGAAAGACAGTCGTTCACCAAACCATCGGTCCGTCGCCGGAACCAGGTTCTGAAAGCTGTCTATAAGCAAAAGATCGCGAGCGGAAAGATCGAAGCATAGCATCTTCCTCTTCACATATTTCATAGCTGCAGGGTTTTATGTACTTTGCAGCTATTGTTTTTTATGGAAGACCGCCATCCTGCCATCCAGTCCTTTATCAGCTACCTGAAGTTTGAAAAGCGGTATTCCGTCCATACGGTAACTTCCTACGAGACCGACCTTCTGCATTTTTTCCGGTACATCAACGACCAGTACGGCGACACCCCCGTGCCGGACCTGTCGCATATCTATATCAGGAGCTGGCTGGCTTCCCTGAAAGATGAGGGCCTGCGCTCGAAAAGCATCAACCGGAAGATCTCCACGCTGAAATCCTTTTTCCGGTACCAGATCCGGATGGGCGTGGTGAAGCAAAGCCCGATGACAAAGATCATCGCCCCGAAAAATGAAAAGCGGCTGCCGCATTACGTAGCGGACCGTGATATGGAAACCCTGTTCCGCCATGTTGAATTTCCCGATGACTGGCAGGGCAGGACGGACCGGCTGCTGATGGTGATCCTGTACAGCACCGGCATGCGCCTGAGTGAGCTGATCCAGCTAAAGGAAAGCCAGGTAAACCCTGCCGGCAGGACCATCAAGGTGCTCGGCAAGGGAAATAAGGAACGGATCCTGCCCATCGCGCCGGAGGTCATGCGGGATATTGAATCCTATCTGGCCGGCAAACGGGAAGCTTTTCCCGGCACCGAAAGCCTGCTGGTGAATGCGTCCGGCAGGCCGCTGGCGCCCCGCGCGGTGTATACTTCGGTTCGCAAATACCTGAGTCTTGTTACTACGATAGAGAAAAAAAGCCCGCACGTGTTGCGGCACACCTTTGCCACGCATCTTACCAACAATGGCGCGGACCTGAATGCGGTAAAAGACCTGCTCGGTCACAGCAGCCTGGCAGCAACACAGGTGTATACGCACAACACGATAGAGAAACTTAAAAACATTCATAAAAAAGCGCACCCGAAGGCATAGTTGAGAGGATGTCCGGCTGCGCATTCCGGCAACTGTTTGACCAGGATCATGCAGGGCTGCCTTTAACAGAATTGACACATTTTGAACCCCGGGGATGAGTCCTGAAAATCAAACCTGTCGCCAGGATCACCAGGGGCGCGACCTCATCTTTTCCGCGAAAATTCGAGGCCTTAAAAGTGCCTGCGCGCGTGCCAAAAACTTGGCCGATTTCTTGGTTTACGATATCATATGGACTAACTTCATACAGGACCTGAAGATCACTTTCCGGTTAGTTCTTTGAATCATTTTATCACTGTTAAAATCAAGTTCTATGATTGTTCATGTTCAAGCTGTTCATTTTGATGCGGACGCAAAGCTGGTAGATTATATAACGAATAAGATTCAGAAATTACAACAGTATCATGACAGGATCATTAAAGTAGATGTCTTCCTGATTTTGGATAACGTGGCGCACACCATTAAGGATAAAGTCGCAGAAATTCGGGTTCATGTGCCTCGTTCCGATTTCTTTGTCAAGTCAACCAGTAAGTCTTTTGAAGCATCCTTTGATGACGCTTTGGAAGCAATGGTTCAACAGATAAAAAAGAAAAAAGAAAAACAAGCTGCTTAATGCACTGAAGACCTTCTCTGAAGGTCTTTTTTATTTTATGGCCTCCCCGGGATTTTAAGAAGAAATTTTTTTGCTGATTTTTTTCAATTGTGGATTTCCTTACCTTTGCCTTCCCAAAAAATGGGGTAGTTCTTTATTGTCAGCCAATTCGTTAGCCGGAAACGAAAAAATGCCACTTTAGCTCAGCTGGTAGAGCAACTGATTTGTAATCAGTAGGTCGTTGGTTCGATTCCGACAAGTGGCTCAGCATGCCCCGCGGGATCGGACCCCGAGGGTTACGGGCAGGTTCCAGAGCGGCCAAATGGGGCGGACTGTAAATCCGCTGTCTTTCGACTTCAGTGGTTCGAATCCACTCCTGCCCACTTGTCCGCCGTAAGGCTGGCAGACCAAGTTCTTTACAAGTTGTCCGTCACATATGTTGACGGCTGCAAGCGGAAGTAGCTCATTTGGTAGAGCGATAGCCTTCCAAGCTATAGGTGGCCGGTTCGAGCCCGGTCTTCCGCTCCTGAATGCCTGCTGGCTAAAGTTCCGGCGCCTCGTTGGGTGCCGGGCCGGATTCACGGACTGCATGCGGCGACGCGCATGGCAGATCTACCAGGCAAGCTGGCTGTGCCATCAGCTTGATCCCGCCGCGGGATCAGTCGCTGGTAAAAGCCGTTGTAGCTCAGTGGTAGAGCACTTCCTTGGTAAGGAAGAGGTCGTGAGTTCAATTCTCATCAACGGCTCCGGGTTCATACCTGAAGAAGAATGTGAGACAGGCAAGAGAGATTTAAAATTATAATCCCTGACAGGATTAGGCAGATGAATAAATTTAAAAACCCCACAACTAAAAACCGATAAAGATGTCTAAAGAGACCTTTAAGAGGGACAAACCCCACGTAAACGTTGGAACCATTGGTCACGTAGACCACGGTAAAACAACTTTGACTGCCGCAATTACAGAGATCCTTTCTAAAAAAGGCCTGGCGACAGCAAAAAAGTATGATGAAATTGATGGCGCTCCTGAAGAAAAAGAAAGGGGTATTACCATTAATACAGCACACGTTGAGTACCAGACGGCCAGCCGCCACTATGCTCACGTTGACTGTCCTGGTCACGCCGACTATGTAAAGAACATGATCACTGGTGCCGCGCAGATGGACGGTGCGATCCTGGTTGTGGCTGCTACAGACGGTCCCATGCCCCAGACGAAAGAGCACATCCTGCTCGCCCGCCAGGTAGGCGTTCCCCGTATTGTTGTGTTCATGAACAAGGTTGACCTTGTTGATGATGCTGAATTACTGGAACTGGTGGAAATGGAGATCCGCGAACTGCTGAGCTCTTACGGTTTCGACGGGGACAATACCCCGATCATCAAAGGGTCTGCAACAGGCGCTCTTGCCGGTGAAGACAAGTGGGTAAAAGCGGTTGAAGAACTGATGGATGCCGTTGACAGCTATATCCCGCTGCCTCCGCGCCCGGTTGATCTGCCGTTCCTGATGTCTGTCGAGGACGTCTTCTCCATCACAGGTCGTGGTACCGTAGCTACAGGTCGTATCGAAAGAGGCCGTATCAAGGTTGGCGAGGCGGTGGAAATCGTTGGTCTGATCGAAGCCCCGCTGGCTTCCGTAGTAACAGGTGTTGAAATGTTCCGCAAGCTCCTCGATGAGGGTGAGGCTGGTGACAATGCCGGTCTGCTGCTCCGCGGTATCGATAAGAACCAGATCCGTCGCGGTATGGTTATCTGCAAGCCGGGTTCCATTACCCCGCACACGGAGTTCAAGGGCGAGGTGTACGTACTGAGCAAGGAAGAAGGTGGCCGTCATACGCCGTTCTTCAATAAGTACCGTCCCCAGTTCTATTTCCGTACAACGGACGTAACCGGTGAGGTGGAACTGCCTTCAGGTACTGAAATGGTCATGCCTGGTGATAACACCAACCTGACCGTGAAGCTGATCCAGCCGATCGCCATGGAAAAAGGTCTGAAATTCGCCATCCGCGAAGGTGGACGTACAGTAGGTGCCGGACAGGTTACCGAAATCTTAAAATAAGCCCGGGGAGAACAGCTCCAGGCCTAAGGCCGCAAGGCTTTGCAAATGATGATTATATTTGCACCATATGCTGAGAGCTATTAGCGGACTGCTAGTAGCTCTTAGCTTTCATACGGGCATAGTTCAATGGCAGAATAGCGGTCTCCAAAACCGTTGATGGGAGTTCGAATCTCTCCACCCGTGCAACTACCCTAACTAAAAAGGAAAAAAATGGCTGGAATAGTAGCATACCTGGAAGATACATACAACGAGCTGGTA
>DASUVB010000219.1:0-2740 GCA_036373835.1 Flavisolibacter sp.
GTGCGCTCGATCCCGGATGCGACCTGCCGCGTGATCTTTGTTACTGCATACGATGCCTATGCGGTGCAGGCTTTCCGGCTCAGCGCCGTAGATTATCTGTTAAAGCCCGTCGAAGGAGACGACCTGGTCGCCGCGGTATCGAAAATTGAAAGCGATATTATCAGCAACAGGAACACTTACCATGATCAGCTGAAGGCTTTGAAGGACATGTTGCAGAGAACCAATTCAGATCATAAGATCGGGATTGGCATGTCGGATAAGATCCTTTTTGTAAGTGTTTCCGACATCGTGTACTGTGAAGCCAGCGGTTCGTACACCCATATCTTCCTGGCCGACGGGCACAAGCTCGTGGCGTCTAAAACACTGGGTGATTTCGAAACGCAACTGGCAACCTTTGGCTTTTTCCGGATCCACCATTCATACCTGATCAACCTGAACAAGATCAGGGAGTACCAACGGCATGACGGCGGATATGTGGTGATGCAGAACGGTAAATCGCTGGAAATTTCACAGCGGAAGAGAAAGGATTTCCTGGAAGCGATTACCAAAAGCGTGATCTGAGTTCCCTGCCCCGCTTCCCTTTTATGTTGAACTCCGGGTAATTTCGGAGCCTGCACGTCCCTATCGCATCTCATGAAAAAGGGCGCTGCGGAAACGACGCCCGTATCAACCGCCTTGAAAAATCATTGTCTTACCGGTCGCACGTTCATGTAAAACTTCCTCATAAGCGCAGGTATTATGGGTTAACGGTAGACTTGTGACGCGGGCGATGCTTCACTGCCTGGACCAGGATGTTCATGACGATGACTGCGAAAAAGATGCTTACCACGTAAAAGGAGGCATTCAGATGTTCCATATACTAGTATTTTGTTGGTTTAAAAAGTGATTCGCATCACAGGGGTGAAGGCTTTTCGGGGATATGGCTGAATGAATACAGGATCAAAGAAAGTCCACAAAATGCCCGGATAAAATGCACTTCTGGCAAAGGTGGCAGGCGGGTTGTTAACTGCACGATCTGCCCGATAAGTGCTGGTGCGGGCCGGTTTGCACCGGAGAATTCCCCGCAGATCGTTACATTTGGAAGGCATGGACAAATCGCTCACGCAGATCACTTTCGAGTTCACGGGCGAACCCGGTAAAAACGAGCCTGAATTTCTTTCGGGCCAGCCGTCACCGGTGCCCCCCGAAAAGCAGAAAAGCACGCGGGGCCGCAAATCATTGAAGGAAGTAGAGTTACAGGCCGGCCAGGTGCAGATACCCGAGGATGACGTCCTGTTCAGCAAGCAGTATTATTCCATCGGCGAAGTGGCCGAAATGTTCCATGTAAACACTTCGCAGATCCGGTACTGGGAGAACGAGTTCGATATACTGGAACCGCGTAAGAACCGCAAGGGCGACCGCTATTTTCGACCTGTCGACATCAAGAACCTCGAATTGATACACGACCTGCTCCGGCGGCGCAAATTCACCGTTGAAGGCGCCCGCGATTTCCTTAAAAAGAACAAACAGGCCCGCGAAAAACATGAAATGATCCAGTCGCTGCAAAAGCTGCAGGCTTTCCTGGTGGAGTTGAAGGCTAATTTGTAGCATCTATTTAACAGGATGCATCTGTTTTTTGATTCCCGCCATCTTATTTTTGAAATCAGCATATGAAACAGCTTACCATTCTCGCCATTGCGCTTGCTTGTACTATGGCAGCGGCAGCCCAACAGGAGATCAGCCGCGACGCATCCGGCAACAAGATTATCAAGGGATTTATCTCGAAGGAAGAATTGGCAACAGATACGGCTTTCGCCTGGTTCCTGCAAAACCAGCAGCAGTTTACGCCGGACGCCGGGGCTGTGAAGGCTTTCAGCGACAACAGGGACTCCATCAATATCATCGCCTTTGCAGGCACCTGGTGCGGCGATACAAAAAGCCTGCTTCCGAAATTCTTTGTGCTGGCTGATGCCGCCGGCTTTCCCCTGGACCGAATTACTATTCTTGGTGTGGACCGCAGCAAGAAGACGATCCAGCACCTCTCCGAAGCATTCGGTGTGACCAACGTACCCACATTCATCGTCATGAAAAACGGTCGCGAGATCGGCCGTGTCGTCGAATATGGGCGCTATGGAATGGTCGACAAAGAGCTGGGCGAGATCATCAACGCGGCCCGCAAATAAGCTACGGTTTCTTCACACCGGCGATCCTGATATCGAGTTCCTCCATCCTTTTCAGCGTATACAGGTTGAGCTCCTGCCTGAAATTGTTGAACAGCTTTGTATGTGCTGCGGGGATGAAGAATTCCACCAGCACCACGTAAGCCTGCACATTTATATCCTGGAACAGCACATTATAACTTTCAATTTCACGGATGCCGGACAGGAACTGCCTGATCCCGGCCATCAGTGATTCCACCCTGTCCGACGGTGTATCGGGACTGATCTGCAGAATCAGCTCGTTTCGTTGCTGCGTTCGCAGGGAATGATTATCCAGCACGGAATCAACCATCTGCTTGTTTGGAACGGTGACAGATGTTTTCTGTTCGGAGCGGATGCGGGTGCTTCGCAGGCCGATCCTTTCAACGGTACCGGTAATGTTGTGTACGCGAACGGTATCGCCTGTTGTAAATGGCTTGTCGAAAAAAATGACGAAGGATGCGATCAGGTTTTCCAGGCTTTCCCGCAATGAAAGGGCAATCGCGGCACCCACAATACTTAATCCTGTGAGCAGGCTGTTGATGTTATACCCGAATGCAAAA
>DASUVB010000220.1:0-8636 GCA_036373835.1 Flavisolibacter sp.
TTTGCCTGCAGGTATACGGCCGCACGTGCTGCATCAGCGGAATCGGCCAGGCCGAAAAAAAGCGGGAACATGCCAGCGAGTGTGGGATGATCCATTATTTGCCTGCTTTCAAGATCATAGTCGCAAAACCACCCGAGCGAATCATTGAAGTATAGCTCCCGGAATTTCCTGCGAACGAGTGGCATAGAATCTGTTAACGCCCGGGCACCCGGTTCGCCGTTGGTATTGTGTGCACGGGCGATAGCCTGGTCCAGGAAAAACAGCAGGCAGTTCAGGTCCACCGGGGCGATATCCAGTGTGCGGATTGTTTCAAGGTTTTTTTTGTCCGACAGCCACCTGCTGCTGAAATCCCACCCGCTTGCCGCAGCCGCACGGATATGCCTGTACAGTCTCTTAGAAAATGAATCTGCGTTACCGCCGGGATGTTCGCTCATAAACAGTCTGACCGCTGAAGATTCCGTGGCAACATCTTCGCGGTGGCTTTCCTGCCGCGGAATTTCTTTGTCATCCCAGTACCTGCTGATGTTCCGTACAGCCCCGGGTGCGGTCACCACCGTGCGTGCGGCCGGTGCATCAAATGCAGCCGGGGATCTGCCTGACCAGTACGACCGCTCTGCTTTCAAAGCATCGAGATAACGCGTATACACAGTATCGCCTTTTACGGATGCGAGCAGCGACACCATCATGCTGAAAAAAGGAGGTTGCGACCGGCTGAGGTAGTAGGTGCGGTTGCCGTTTGGGATGAAACCGTGCTTACGGGCAAGGGCCGCAAAGTTTTCAACCATGTGTTCCATCAGACGGAACGCGCTGTCTTCCCGCGGGCCCAGCATGGTAAAGTAGGAATCCCAGTAATAAATTTCGCGGAACCTTCCACCCGGAACAATGTACGGCCCTGGCAGCGGAAGCAGGCTGCCATTGCACCACCACGTGCGCGCCGGGCATGTATCTACCTGCGGGCGTTGCAACACCTGCCATAGCTGCCGGATATGGTTGCGTACATCTTTCGACGTTTGTGTAAAGACAACACCGGTTGTATCCGGAAGTTTGAAATGCTGCCTTACAAAGGCCTGCAGGGTAGCACGGCTCACCGGTTTTTTCAGTAGCCGGTATGCTTCAACGATCAGCCGCGGCTCTTTTTTTGGAATACAGTCAGTGAACGTTTTGCTGTCAGCGAAAACGTGCAGCTGCTGCACATCAGCAAACAGTTCACCGTATAATTGGTCAGGGGGAAGCAACGCCTGGCTGCGCGCAGGGGTTCCAATTGCAACCAGGATCCAGAGTACTGCGGCACGCCACTTCATATGTGGGTGTTATTTAACGGCGATCATACTGATCTCTACATTGACAAATTTGGGAAGGGCCGATACCTGCACCGTTTCCCGGGCGGGGAAGTCCTCCGTAAAATATTTGCCGTAGATCTCGTTCACTTCGCTGAATGTATTCATATCCATCAGGAAAATGGTGGTCTTTACAACATTGCCGAACGACATTTCCGCCTCCTGCAGAATGGACTTCAGGTTTTGCATGACCTGGTGTGTTTCTTCCTGAATGTCGCGGTTCTTCAGGCTGCCGGTGGCGGGGTCGATGCAGATCTGCCCCGAGATATACAGGGTGTTGCCGGCAAAGACGGCCTGGTTATAGGGTCCGATGGGTGCGGGAGCATTTTTGGTATTGATCACTTTCTTTTCCATAGTTGAATTTATGCAATCACCTGAATAATGAAGGAAGTTTTCCCACGCATGGTCATGTCGTGGGAATTCCTGTATTTCGTGTATGCGAATGATCATTCTCGCCGATGATGTGCAACAGCAGGAGCTGACAGGCGGACAACCTTTCACAGGTGTGCTGTTTGTTTCCACATTCGAGGAACTGGTACGGCAACAAGCTGCAGATATTTACATGGACCTGCAGTTCGAGAACACGCCTTCCAGGATCGGGATATTGCGGAAATTGCTGCCGGCCACAGTAGTTATCAACTGCGTTGCAGATACGCTCGAGGACACAGATCATCGGTTTGTCCGGGTAAATGGCTGGCCGACATTTCTTCGGGGCAAAACGATTGAAGCATCCGGGAAAGATCATGACCTTACAGAAAAAGCATTCCAGGTCTTCGGCAAACAGGTTGAATGGCTGCCCGATACCCCGGGTCTTGTGTCCGCCCGTGTTGTTTGCATGATCATCCACGAGGCTTTCCTGTCGTTCACTGAGGGAGTCAGTAGTCGTCAGGACATGGACACGGCGATGAAACTGGGCACCAATTACCCGTTCGGGCCGTTCGAGTGGGCGGAAAAGATCGGTCAGGACAGGCTTCAGCGTCTTGCTACACGCCTTGGCTACCCCTTGCCAGGCGTCACAAAAGTTTGATTTTACTAAAATATTTAGTAATTTGGTGCCAGAAACGAAACAATGGAACCAGTTACTGTACACATGCCAGGCTACCGGGTGCAGGAATACACCCTTGTCTTGTCGCCGCACGAAGACTTACGTCAGCGGATCGCGGGGCTTCGCGAAGATTTCTCCTCTAAGTTCCAGCACCCCTCCTCAAAGCAGCTTAAACCCTATATCAGCCTTGTTCGTTTTTCTACATGGGAAATGATGGAGGAGAAGATCACGCAAAGCCTGCAGATCATTGCCATGGGGATGATGCCGTTCAAAGTTGAGCTCAAAGATTTCGGCAGCCTGCCGTCACATACGCTGTTCATTAACGTTGTCTC
Organism: Flavisolibacter sp.; assembly: GCA_036373835.1. Taxonomy (GTDB): domain Bacteria; phylum Bacteroidota; class Bacteroidia; order Chitinophagales; family Chitinophagaceae; genus Flavisolibacter. Next base: position 2,715 of record DASUVB010000220.1, read on the forward strand.
TCGTGTGCCCGTGCTGCACCTGGTAAAAGAACTGAAACAGGCACAGCGGATCATGAAGATGAAGGCGGGGGACAAGCCGCATTTCATGGAAGATCCGTACATCCCCCTGGCGGTACGGCTGAAGCCCTGGCAATATGAACAGTCGTGGGCAGATTACAGCAACAGGCAATTCACGGCGCGGTTCATAGCAGATCACATGCTGCTGCTGAAAAAAAGCACAGGCCATGCCTGGCAGATCGTGCGGCGTTTTGAATTCCAGAACCTGCCGGTGACTACACGCCAGGGTTCCCTTTTTAACCAGTAAGAAAAGTGCGCATGGAAGAAAACCAGCAGCACCCTGCAGATACCTATAAGAAGGGAAGGGGTGCACAATACAATACGAGGAATAAATTCCTGAAGTTCGAAACATCAAAGGAACACACAGAATCCATTGATGAATGGGTGGAGCCCGATATAAAAACAAGCTACATCGAGATCTTCCCTAAAACCATCGTCAACAAAGTGGACAGCCCGGACGTGGGCATGTGGTACAGCATGAACCCCTACCAGGGATGCGAGCACGGCTGCATTTACTGCTACGCGCGGAATTCATTCGAGTATTGGGGTTATAGTGCCGGCGTGGATTTCGAAAGTAAGATCCTGGTCAAAAAAAATGCACCTGAACTGTTGCGGAAATTCCTGATGAACCCGAAGTGGGAGTGTGTGCCCATTGGACTGAGTGGGAATACGGATTGTTACCAGCCTGCTGAAAAAAAATACAGGATCACGCGCGCCCTGCTGGAGGTCTGCAATGAATTCAACCAGCCCGTCGGCATCATCACAAAGAACGCAGGCATACTCAGGGACAAGGACCTCCTGCAGGAAATGGCTGCAAAGCGCCTGGTATCAGTGCTGGTGTCAGTTACATCCTTCAGTGAAGAACTCAGGCGTGCCATGGAACCGCGCACCACAACCGGGCAGCAGCGCATTCGCACCATAGAGCAACTGAGCCGTGCGGGTGTGCCGATGGGTGTGATGCTGGGACCCATGATCCCGGGCCTGAATGAACACGAGATGCCTGCCATCATGAAGGCGGCCAGTGAAGCGGGTGCGACATTTTCAGCCTACACTTTTATTCGCCTGAACGGGGCCATTAAATTCTTATTCCACGACTGGTTGTATAAGAACTTCCCGGACAGGGCTGATAAGGTATGGCACCTGATAGAAGCAAGTCATGACGGAAAGGTGAACGACAGTCGATGGGGCGTGCGCATGCGCGGTGAGGGAAGTATTGCTAAGATGGTGAACGACCAGTACCACACCTATACACGTAAGTTCAGCCTTGGTCATGAAAGGCTGGGTGTCGACTGCTCCAACTTCCGGAGGCCTGGTGAGCAGGGGAGGTTGTTTTGAGACGGGAGCCAGGAGACGGGAGACGGGAGATACGAGTTGCTTGTTGCTAGTAGCTTGTTACTGGATTTTTAGACGAAACCACTAAACACTCCACCCTAAACCCTAAACCATGCTGTAGCGTCGGGAGCCGGGAGACGGGAGATACGAGTTGCTTGTTGCTGGTTGCTTGTTGCTGGATTTTTGCTTTCTACTTCACCGGTGGGTCTCCGTCCGGAGCTGAGATTCGGGATCGGGATTATGCCGGGACCCGGGAGATACGAGTTGCTTGTTGCTGGTTGCTTGTTACTGGATTTTTAGACGAATCCACTAAACACTCCACCCTAAACCCTAACCATGCTGTAGAGTCGGGAGCCGGGAGCCGGGAGACGGGAGGCCTGAGCCTGGAGCCGTCACTAGTTGCTGGTTGCTGGGTGCTGGAAGGCTGAACTTTAAACTTTAAACTTTAAACTCCGCAAATCGCTGTGTGTAATTTCTGTTGGTGATGCATCAGTCAGGAAACAACTGTTATGCAGAAGTTATCCCTGCTGATGATATGCATCGCCTTTTCTTTGTTTCACGCACATGCGCAGCAGCGTGCCTGGGACAGGCCGATGCAGGTAAAGAGCTGTTCGATTGATATCAGGTCAGACCAGTTCACGGCCACCACTTTCATTGAGATCGAGTTTTATAACCCGAACAACCAGGAGATCGAAGGACTTTATTCCTTCAGCCTGCACCCGGGCCAGGTAATTACCGCCTTCCAGCTGGATCTGAATGGCCGGTACAGGGATGGCACCATCGAGGAGAAATGGAAGGCCGCAAATGCATACAACACCATTGTCGGGAAACGAATTGATCCTGCCCTGCTGCAGATGGACGGGCCCAACCGCTACAGCCTGCGCATTTATCCTGTACCTGCCAAAGGCACGCGAAAAATTACCATGACGTTGCAGCAGGTACTGGAAGCTACCAAAGCGCATTACATCTACCACCTTCCACTCAGTATCCAGGATACCATCGGAACGTTTAGTACCAGGATATCGGTCACAGGTTCCAGGACAGTCCCGTTTATCAGGAGCGGGCTGCTGAATGGATTGTTCTTTGCCGGAGGCGCTGATTCCCGCTTCCTGAATTACCAGGCGCACAGGATCCGGGCCAACCAGCCGATCGAGTTCCTGATCCCCATCGTGAAGGATCATTCACTGTGCATGTATGGCAGTGATGATGAACGGCAGTTTGCCCTGCGCGTTTTTCACAAGTTTCCCAAGTTCAGCGCGGTAACACCCGAACGGATCACGGTGTTCTGGGATGTGTCACGGTCATCGCACGAGCGCAACCTGGAGCGGGAGATCCAGTTCCTGCGATCTTATATAAGCTTTTACCGGGTACGTGAAATTGAGATCCACACCTTCAACTTCCGCCTGCAGCGTTCCGAAGTGTTTAATGCCGATGCACCTGCACGGTGGATGTCGTTCCTCAGGAATCAACAGTATGATGGAGCAACCAACCTGGGGGCCATCGGTGCAAGCCGGACCGCTGCCGACGCCATTTTCATTTTCACGGATGCTGTGAACACTTTTGGTCGACGTAGCCCTGTCACCGGGCAACAATTTATTTATTGCATAACATCCTCGCGCAGCACGGACCCGCAGCAGGTGGTAATGATGACCGGTGAGTCGGGAGGCAGGCATATCGACCTGCTGAAAACCAGTATTTCCGATGCGGTAGCGCAGGCCGGGCTTGCCGAAAACCTGCTGACGGATGTGAGGTCAAAGAATGGAACCACAATTATAGACCAGCAGGTTCCTGTCGCGGGCGGTGCGGCACTGCTGATCACAGGAACGATGCGATCATCCCCGGACACTCTTATACTGGAGTACGGCAACCAGCGCAGGATTTCATACACTGAAAAAATCCCCTTGTCCTTCACAGGCGCATGCCACACGCCGAAAGGCCCGGACTGGGAAGCGCTGTTGCAGTTTGAAGCAGTGAACAGATCCGGTAAATGGCCGGACATCCTGCTCTTTGGAAAGGATCACCGCGTGGTAACGTTGCACACATCTTACATCGTGCTGGAGCGGATCGAAGACTACATCAGGTACCAGATTGAACCGCCGGCAGAGCTGAAGGAAGAATGCGAAAGCAGGGGTTACGTTTACCGGGACCCGCACGAGAAGCTGCGCCAGCAAAGACGACTGACCGAATCACAGATGCTCCAGGGCATCGCGCGGTCTTATAACGACAGGATATCGAGTTGGGGCTCCGCAGAACCCGTAAAGCTGCCCTCGGGACCTCGTGCCGATGAGACAAAGATCACATTTGATAAAGCAACCGCAGAACCCACAGCAGGAGTAATTGTCGCGACAGATTCACGCGGTCGCAGCGAGGGAGCGCTCAACGAAGTGGTAGTAACCGGGATGTACCGCACAACAAGAAGTAGTTCGGCTTCAATAACAGTTACCCGCGATCAGATGTTGCCACCGCAAAATTCTTTGTCGCAGGCACTGGCGGGGCGCGTGCCTGGTTTAATGGTGACCCCGTCCACCACCACCAACCCTATGGCAACGATCCGTATCCGCGGACAGGCGTCCGTTTCGTCCCAGCCGCTGTACGTCCTTGACGGTGTGCCGGCGACAGCCAACATTGATGAACTGGTGGCGCCTGGCGATATTCAGGACATTACAGTTTTGCGCGAAGCTTCGGCGACCGCGCTTTATGGATCCAAAGGCAGCAATGGGGTCATCCTGATCACGACGAAGCGTGGATCCATGTACCATGGTAAATACAGGTCGTATCGCCTCAAAGACCAGGAGGACGTCGATTACCTGCTGCAGCTAAAGGATGCAGGGGTTGTTGAAAAAATGCAGACCTATCGTGAACTGCAAAAGCAGTACGGGAAAGACGCAGGGTTTTACCTGGACGCGGCTGATCATTTTTTTGCCGCCGGGCTGGTGCCGGAAGCGCGCACCATCATTACGAATGCTTCGGAAGTTGCGAATGGTAACCTCGCCGTGCTCAGGGCGATGGTGTTTGTCCTGGTGCGTTGGGAACAGTGGGAAACAGCCGCACAGTTGTGTGCGCAGATCATGCAGGACAATCCTGCCGATCTTTTAGCCTACCGTGAAATGGCGATGATCCGTTCAAGGCAGGGACGTTTGCAGGAGGCAGCAGATTTTGCCTTGCAGGGCATCCTGCGGAATTTTGGCGACCAGGAACACCAGTTTGCCACGCAGAAGGCGCTGTTGCTCGCCGATCTCAATGCCCTCATTGCCGGCAAGGAAAACCAGGTTGATCTCAAACCGCTGCCACCCTCTTTCGTACGTCCACTTGCATCCGACCTTCGTATTGTTGTGGAATGCAACCAGCCGATGGGTTATCACAACCTCACCCTGATCGAACCTGGTGGTGAGATCTGTAGTGTCAATTCAGGCAAAACCCGGAACGGCGGATACTTTACGAACGAGTATTACAGCAATGTGCGGGAATACCAGGTGCGTGCAGCTAGAAAAGGAAAATACAGGCTGAAAATTCATTATTATGACGGGCACTATCCACAAAAGATTCCGATGATGGTCCGTATCACCACATACCGGAATTTTGGCCGCCCGGAACAGTCAGTGCATACGGAAAATGTCATTCTCGACAACCAGAATGGTCACCTTGAGATTGCAGAAGTGAAATGGCCCGGTGAGTAGATTCCCGGCAGTCAACTGGCTGAGTTTTTGAATAGCTTTACCCGTAACGACGGAGTATGGCAAAGCTCAGTTTGACGGGAAAACAATTAAGGAAAATCGGCTACCCCCAGGGACCCGTGATCAGCATTGCCATGAACATCATGGAAAAGAATTTCAAACATCTCTCCCAGGAAGATGCGCTTGAAATTCTTTCCAGCATCCTGCAAAGCCCCAACCAGTATGCGCATGACGGAGTCCTGGGCAAGATCGCCGATGCTTTATTACCGAAGGTGCGCCCCGACGGCGCGGATATCGCCCTGCAGCCACACGGTATTCCGTTCAACATTTTTGGTGCAGAAGGAATCGAAGCCGGTGCGCTCCAGCAGATGCGCACCGCAGCCCGCATACCCATTGCAGTGGCAGGTGCGCTAATGCCGGATGCGCACGCAGGCTACGGGCTGCCGATCGGTGGTGTGCTTGCCACGGAAAATGCGGTGATACCGTACGGGGTGGGTGTGGATATCGGGTGTCGCATGTGCCTGTCCGTTTTTGAAATGGACCCGAAGGAACTTTCCATTCGTGAGCATTATTTCACGAGGGAGCTGAACGAGGCCACGTTATTTGGCGCCGGCTCAACTTTCGGGCAACCGCATGATCACGAGGTCATGAGCAGGAAGGAATTTGACGAACTGGGTTTGTTGAAAGGGCTCCAGGACAGGGCGTGGCGCCAACTCGGCTCATCCGGATCGGGTAATCATTTCGTTGAATTTGGTGTGGTGGAGATCAAAGAAGCGGATGCGGTACTCGGCCTGTCGCCTGGCTCCTATGTTGGGCTGTTGTCACATTCAGGTTCGCGTGCCCTCGGGGCCAACATCGC
>DASUVB010000221.1:0-4698 GCA_036373835.1 Flavisolibacter sp.
AGTATATGCCAGCCGATAAAGTAAAGCCACTGCAGGAAAAAACGCGGTCGATCCTGGAAAAAATTGACGCGCAGCAGGTGTCTGCCCGCGACATCGAAGAACTGCGGGATGTACTTCGCTTTCATGAATACAGGTACTACATCCAGAATGATCCGTTGGTGTCCGATTTTGAATATGACCGTATGTACAAGCAGCTGGAAGCGCTGGAAAAATCGAACCCCGACCTGGTAGTTCCCGACTCTCCCACCCAGCGTGTTGCCAGCGGGTTGACAAAGGATTTTCCCACCGTGCAGCACCTGGTGCCCATGTTGTCGCTCGATAACTCCTATAATCCCGATGATCTCATCGATTTTGACCGGAGGGCGCGGGAACTGACCGGCCTTACAGAAATTGAATATTGCATCGAGCCAAAATTTGACGGGGCCAGCATCTCGCTGATCTACGAGGATGACCGCCTGGTAAGAGGCGCAACGCGCGGTGACGGTGTGGCGGGCGACGACATCACACCGAATATCCGCCAGATCAGGACCATACCACTTTCCGCATCTTTTTCCAGCTATGGGCTCAGCACCGTAGAGCTGCGAGGCGAGGTGCTCATCAACAAGAATAACTTCAAAAAATTCAACGAACAACTTGCTGAACAGGGCCTTGCTCCTCTTGCAAATCCACGAAATGCCGCTGCCGGAACGTTGCGTATCAAAGATCCCATGGAAGTCAGCCGGCGGAAGCTGGAGGCTTTCGTGTATCATGTCAGTTATTACACGCTTGTACCAGGCGCCCGCGACCCGGAGAGTCATGCCCAGGCACTCGAAATGCTGTGGGACCTCGGCTTTCGCAGCCCGCATAAAGAACGACAGGTGGTTACGGGCATTCAGCGGGTGATCGATTATTGTAACGACTTTGAGACAAAACGTGATGATCTTCCCTATGAGATCGACGGGATGGTCATCAAGGTGAACAACTTTGTTCTCCAGGACCGCATGGGTATGACCACACATCATCCCCGTTGGGCCATCGCTTTTAAATTTAAGGCACGGCAGGCCACCAGCAGGCTGCTGCGCGTGGAATACCAGGTGGGTCGCACCGGGAATATCGGGCCGGTAGCAAAGATCGAACCGGTGCACATCGGTGGTGTTACTGTAAGCTCCGTCTCCCTTTTCAACGAGGACGTGATCCGTGAAAAAGATATCCGCATCGGAGACATGGTGCTCGTGGAACGCGCAGGTGATGTCATCCCTTACATTGTCAAGCCGCTGGCTGAGCTTCGTACCGGCGATGAACAGCCGATCCTTTTCCCCACGCATTGCCCATCATGTGGCGACGAACTTTTCCGCTCGCCTGAAGAAGCTGCGTGGCGTTGCGTGAATATTGGCTGTCCCGCACAGTTGCTGGAGCGGCTGATGCATTTTGCATCGAAAGATGCGATGGATATCCGCGGCCTGGGCAACGCCAATATTGAGAAGTTTTACAGACTGGGCCTGCTTACTTCCATTCCACACATATACCAACTCGACTATGAGGCGATCGGGAAGTTGGAAGGCTTCGGCCAAAAATCGATCGATAACCTCCGTTCGGCCATTGAGCAATCGAAAACACAGCCCCTGCACCGCGTGATCTATGCCCTCGGCATCCGCTATGTCGGGGAAACCATGGCCAAAACGCTGGCCCAGGCAATTGACCATTTGCTTGACCTGCAGCGATTTGACGAAGAAGCCTTGATGAAGCTGGAGGACGTGGGGCCGAAGGTGGCGGGCAGCGTGGTGCAGTTTTTCAGCAACGACGATAATGTGGCGATGATCAGGCAGCTCGAGGTCCTGGGCGTCAACATGGTAACCACAAGGAAATCAAAAACGGCCGCCGGTAACCTGTCGGGTAACAGTTTTCTCTTTACAGGCACACTGGCGCGACTGAAAAGAAGCGACGCTGAAGAACTGGTGGAAAAGAATGGTGGAACGATCCTGTCCGGGGTCAGCAGCAAACTGAACTACCTGGTTGTCGGTGAAGACGCGGGAAGCAAGCTGGAAAAGGCAAAAAAGATCCCTTCGATACACATCATTTCTGAAGATGAGTTCCTGCAGATGGTCGGGAATGATACTGGGGTATAATTTTTTTATCATTCCTTTTGCCACTACATAAGACCGTTATACCTGTAAATTCTGTAGAATGATCAAAAAGTTACCGGGCGAATTGTGGAAGAACCTCACATTCCAGGGAAGTAAGGAATTACGGAACAGGTATGCTGTCTCATCCTTGGGACGTGTGGCGTCGTATAAGGACGATGTGTTGAAAGATGGCAAGCTTCTGAACGGATCGCTTACCACCGGCTACAGGACCCTGAACCTGCACCGGCCCGGTCATAAAGGAACCTTGTACATTCACCGCGAGCTGGCGCGCCTGTTCCTGAAAAAACCGACCACGCGTCACCGGTATGTGATCCATAAGAACCACGACAAGCTTGATAACAACATCAGGAATCTGAAATGGGCCACGCTGGAGGAAATGATCGAACACCAGCAGTACAGCCCGGCAAAAATCGCTTACAAGAAAAAACAGGCGAACCGTGATACGGGTTTGAAGCTAAGAGCCTCGCAGGTCAAGAAGATCAAGGATGTGCTGAACAGCAAGAATCGTAAAGTTACGATCCGCCAGCTGGCGGCGAAATACGATGTCAGCGAAATGACCATGTACCGGATCAAGAGCGGTGAAAACTGGTCGCGCGTCTGATCACAGGTCGCGGTTAAACTCCTTTCTGGATTCCCTTCTTTTATGAATGATCATCATGCAGAGCAGGAATAGGATCAGGATGAATAATTCGATTCTCATAGTCGGGTCTTTATATATATATGGACAACCGGAAAGGGCAAAATGTGACATGGCCAAATGTTAAATTCTGAAAAAGTTTCCTGAACAGGGCGCTGCTGCCCTGGCGGGGCCATTGAAGGATGTACCCGGTGCTATAACTTCATGGTATGCTTGAGCCACAGACCCTGAAATTCCTTTCCGGCCTTAAAAAGAACAATAACAAAGTGTGGTTTGACAATCACCGGGCCGCCTATGAAGCGGCCCGCATCGATTTTTCCAACTTCATACAGCTCATCATCGACAGCATCCAGAAAACAGATACTACCATCACCGGGCTGACGGCCAGGGATTGCATGTTCCGTATCAACCGGGACATCCGCTTTTCAAAGGACAAAAAGCCTTACAAGACCAACTTTGGCGCCAGCATCAAGCGCGGCGGCCGTAAGTCGCCGTTCGCAGGATACTATTTTCACTGCGAGCCGGGAAACAGCTTTGCAGGCGGTGGCTTGTGGATGCCCGAAAACGATGTACTGAAGAACGTGCGGCAGGAAATTGATTACAATGTCGATGAATTTCTTTCGATCATTCGTGCGCCTTCTTTCCGGAAAGTCTATGGCGACCTGTATGCCGGGGAAGATATCAGCCTCAGTACCATGCCACGCGGGTATGAAAAAGACCATCCACAGGGCCGCTACCTGAAACTGAAATGCTTTATCGCGGAAACACCGGTATCAGACGATGAACTGGTAAGCTCGAAGCTGCATAAAAAAACCAGGCAGGCTTTTGAAGCGCTGCAGCCGCTTCTTCATTTTATCAACCGTGCCATCGATGTACAATAAATGCAGAAATGTCTTTGCAGCCCTGCTGCTGACCGTATTGTTCTCCGGCAACATATTCGGTCAGCATGGGGTCCAGAACCTCGTCTTTGAAGGTGCGGGTATCAGGGGCATTGCTTATGCCGGCGCTATCACCGAACTCGAACACCGGGACATGCTGGCGGGCGTGAAGCGCGTGGGTGGCACTTCAGCCGGGGCCATAACCGCAATGGCAATTGCTATCGGGTATTCGGCTTCTGAACTCGCAACGGTAATCAACAGCACATCCTACAAAAAATTCAACGACGGGCGGTTCCTGGTCTTTGGCGGCATGAACCGGCTGAACCGCTATTACGGGTGGTACCGCGGCAGGCAGGTGGAGCGCTGGCTGGGTGAACTGATGCAATATAAAACAGGTGATCCTGATATTACTTTTGAGGAATTGAAGCAGCGGGGTTACCGCGACCTGTATGTTACAGGGACCAGCATTACCCAACAGCGTTCGATCGTTTTTTCGCACGAGACCCACCCGCGTATGCGCGTGATCGACGCCGTCCGCATCTCCCTGAGCATACCCCTGTACTTTGAAGCGGTCTTCATCACACCGGAAGGACAGGTGGTCCGTCATCCGCGAAGCAAGGAAGGACTTGATGTAATGATCGACGGCGGCATCATTGCCAATTTCCCGATCCGAATGTTCGACAGCTCACGCTATATGGGAGATCCCGGCAGTAACAGTTTCCGCGTTAACTCTTCCACGATCGGCTTTCGCATCGACCGTGAAGAACAGATCCGGAATGACGACAGTGCCGGTAACAGGCTGGCAGGCATGGCCACCGGGAATTTCCCGCAATACCTGCAGGCGTTCTACAACCTTATTATGGAATCATTGAACAGGCAGAAGCTCACGCCGGAAGATTGGCAGCGGTCCGTTTCCATCAGCGATGGCAACCTGGGGCCGCGCATCAGGAAGTTGCGGAAGGACGAAATAGACCTGTTGTTCCGGAATGGACAGGAGGCTACGCGCGCTTACCTTTCCGAACGGTCGCCAAAGGCTGACTTACAAACCGGGCCCGTGGGC
>DASUVB010000222.1:0-4435 GCA_036373835.1 Flavisolibacter sp.
AAGGATCAACCTTGGTCGGGATATTGATCTTCTCCAGGAAGTTGGCAAACTGCGCGGGTCCTACCTGCTTCATGATGTAGGCTGTTGCACAGTTCTTGGACCAGGCGAGGGCGGAGGCCATCGTCATGGTGCGGCCCGTACATGACTTCGAAGTGGCAGGCACCATCTGGTTTTTGCCAAACGACTGCTGAACATCTTCTACCGGTGTTTCCGGCGTAAATCCTCTTTCTTCCATGGCCTGGCAATACAGGAATGGCTTGATTGAAGAACCCACCTGGCGCTTCGTCTTCAGGTTCACGTGGTCCAGCTTGTATGTTTTGAAATTGATGCCGCCCACCCAGGCACGAACCTCCCCGGTATTCGGATCCATAACGAGGAATGCAGTCTGCATCATCTGGCGATGGTACTTGATCGAATCCATCGGTGTCATCGTCGTATCCTTTTCCCGCTTCTGGTTCCAGGCAAACACCTTCATTTTCACTTTGGTGCGGAATGATTTGCGAATGTCGGCTTCAGGGATTTCCTCCTCAGTCATATTCTTCCATCGGTCGCTGGCCTTCATAGCGGCGTCCAGCACATTCTGGTGGTCCTTCCAAACACTTCCCGTACGGATGTTGCGCTGGGCATTCAATGCTTTCTGAAGCATGGGCATTTGCTGCGCCACCGCTTCTTCGGCATATTCCTGCATGCGCGGATTGATCGTAGTATAGATCTTCAGACCGTCTTCATAAATATCATACGGTTCTCCATCGGCCTTTGAAAGGTCCTTCAGGATCTGCTTCACCTCGTCGCGAAGTATCTCGCGGAAGTATGGTGCGTAACCGGTATTCTCATCCATCTTCCGGTAATTCAGCGGGATGGGCTTCACCTTGTAACGGGCAGCATCAGCCGAAGTCAGGTAGCCGTTCTTTTCCATCTGTCCCAACACTACATCCCTTCTTTCCTTTGATTGCTTGGGATGCGTCCTGGGGTTGTAAATGGAATTTCCTTTCAACATTCCCACCAGCACGGCAGCTTCATCCACCGTCAGGCGGTCTGGCTCTTTCTGGAAAAAGGTGCGCGAGGCATTCCGGATGCCATAGACGTTGTCGCCGTAGGGGACGGCGTTCAGGTACAATGCGATGATCTCTTCCTTCGTGAAATTTCTTTCCAGACGTACAGCGACGATATATTCCTTGAACTTTTCAATGAGGCGCTTGACCTTGTTCTTGCTGCCCTGGTCGAGCAGGGTCTTCGCGAGCTGTTGTGAAATGGTACTGCCACCACCACGACGGCCAAGGCTCACCATGGCGCTGAGGGTTCTTTTGAAATCAATACCGGCATGGTCGTAAAACCTTTCATCCTCCGTTGCGACGAGCGCATTGATCACATGCGGCGAGATGTCCTTGTAATTGACATTGCTGCGGTTCCCACGCTCCAGGTAATATTTACCCATCAGCGTACCATCGGATGCATACACTTCGGAGGACTGCAGGATGGACGGATTTTCCAGCTTCTTGGTACTGGGCAGCTTCCCGAACACACCGAGCAGCACGAGCAACAGGAAGAAGAGCATGAAGCCAAAAGCGGAAGCAAAGACAAGCCAGAAAATGCGGATGTTTTTTTTCATGGTCGATTCATTAGGCTAAGAGATGCGGAGCAGCCTCCTTTTCACAGATGATTTTACATTTCAAAGCTAAATAACCCAATCTAATGCGATATTAAAATTTGGTTACAGTAACTCGGGTAAGCATTAACGCTTACCCTGATAAGCAGTGGTTTGATTGGTCCGGTCAGAATTTACCCGGCAAGTTTTGCTCCAGAAATCTCCGGTACTCTGTTAAATCAGGCTTTGCCTTGAGCACCTCGAGGTTCTGGGGAGAGATGATGGCAAACGAGTAGCGCTCCGGCTTCAGCCAGGGTATGATCTGCGTTGCCGCAACACTACGGGCTGTCTGGGCATAGTCAATGGCTGCCTGTGCACCAGGAAGCACGCCGATCAGGAGCAGCTTGTTCTTGTCATCAAGATTTACGATCTGCAGATCCAGCGCCTGGCCTGCATATTTTTCACGGTTATACCGGGAGAATGCATTTTTTGCTTCATTGCCAAACACCACGTCCACCGTATTCAGGACCAGCACCGCATAATGCGGGATCGATGGCTGGAAAGTAAACCCGGACAAAGACTGTGACGGTGTCACCGGCTTTCTGCCCGCGGTATCCACGGCTTTTGGCTGTTGTGTCACCACCGGCTTTTGCGATGATGAGTCCCTGCCGGAAGGCGGAAGCAACGTGTCCTTCACGGGAGCCTGGGTCAGCGGAGGCCTTACCGTGCTTCCCGGAGTTGTCACAGGCGCCGATACGGGGCCGGTAGCTGCCAGTGTATCTTCCTTCGGACGTTCAATATTCAGGCTATTGAGTTCCGCCTCGATCTCGTGGCGGCGGTTCAGCACCTGCAGCAGGTTCTGCGCTTTGGCAGCCAGCGGTGCATTCGGGTCCTGCGCGATCAGCGTCTGCAACGCTGTTTTGGCCAGGCTGTCCTCGCGCTGGCGCACCAGGTACACGGCTTCGATATACAGCAGTTGTGGCTGCCATGCGCTGGTATGGTGTACGCTGTCCGCTATCTTTTTGGCGGCACGGGCTTCGTCGAACCGTCCTTCAACGAACATATCGTAGATCGCTTCGTAATCTTTTGTGGCTGCCGTGTTTTTTGTAGCCGGTGAAGAGGGGTCATTGCCGGTGGTGACGATCGTTGCATAGCGGGAACTGTTGTATTTCTCCGACAGCAGCTTTTTGACCTGCGCTGCTTTCGCCGCGTCGCCGGCCTTCGTGTAAGCGTAGTAGAGGTTGAACAATACTTCATCCATCTTAGGATCGTCAGGGAAGCGCAGCCTGAGGCCCTCGAACGCTTCAATAGCGGCGGCATACTCCTCCAGATCATTCAGGAAGATCATTCCCAGGCCATATATCGCGTTGCGGATGGAATCGTTGGATGCCTGCATGCCTTCCGGTGTCAGGGGCAGGTTGTTGAGCAGCGACTGGTACGCGGATGCGTTGTCAGACGGATCGGCGGCAGCGGCATTCTTCACGGCATCACGTGTGTTTTCGGGCAGGTTTTTAACCATCTGCGTCGATACATCCGAAAAGCGCCTCCAGTTGTCAACGTTCGGTCGTGTGCCCCAGGTCTGTTTGAACTGGGCCGCGCCCGATGTTTTCAGGGTGCTGTTATAGAAATACCATTCACCCCGCTGCCTGTTCTCGAACAAATTGGCACCCGGACCGGGAACAGCGCCCGAACCGCCGGTGGGCAGGTTGTCGTCCTTCAGTCCCTGCTGGCGGCGCAGTTGCTTCACAATTTTGTTGATCAGCGCATCACGCTCTTCTTCAGGCAGGGCGGCTATCCTTTGCAGGCTGTCCTGGCGGGCTATGACCGCTTCGTGGGCCACCAGCCGCGCAAGCACCGGCTTGCGCTGGTTCACCAGGGCGGCATCCACAGGCTCAATGTCCTGGACGTTGACGCTGTCATAAAAACGGGCGGCCTGTTCAAATTTCTTCTGTTTAAAGGAGAGGTGGGCGATCTGCAGGTACACCCGGCTGCGGGAATTGAGGTTGTTGGTGTTGTATTTCGCTCCTTTCAGCAGCAGGTCGTTGGCCGCAGCTATATTGCCCCGTTCCAGCTCGATCTGCGCGGCCATGAAATAAATGACGTCACGGTAGTCGGCGTATTTGTCGCGTTTGGCCATCTTCAGCAGTTCCGCAATGTTCTTGTCGATATAATTTTCGCCACCTTCCTTGTTGATCCGGACCAGGTTCAGGCGCGCATACACCTCGAGCACGGGATCGGTGGTGTGACTGATGGAGCGGGCGAAATATTTCTGGGCTTCCGTATAGTTGCGGCTTTTTTCAAACATCTGCGCAGCCAGGTATTCCCAGCGGGCGCGTTCCTGCTTGGTCTTTGCCTGGTCCAGTGCGTTCAGCAGGTGAACCGCGGAGCTGTCCCACATGGACTGGCGGTAAAACCACAGGGCCTGCACTTCCTCCAGTGCCGGGTGCAGCCGCTTCGGGAAGTTGGGGTCGTCACGAAGCGTGGAAATCAGGCTGCCTGCTTCCGCCATGTTATCCAGCTCGATGTGTGAGCGGATGAGCCACACCAGTGCGTCGTTGCGGCTGGGGGATGTCGAAAGAAATTTCTTGTTTTCCTTAGTGGCAATGGTGAAGGAGTTCTGTCCCTCCACGCGGCTGCCGATATGCTTGTAGTAGCCGTCCTCGTCGCGTTCTGCAAACGCATAATTGATGAACTGGAACATCATGGCGGCGGAATCGAATTCCTTCTGGAAGAAGTGGGACGCGCCCCACAGCAGGTACAGGTTGTCGATCCAGTCGTTCCGCAGGTCGTGGAGCACCACACCGGTCTGTGACTTATAGATGACGGAATCCAGCTGCACATCATTGCTGG
>DASUVB010000223.1:0-4035 GCA_036373835.1 Flavisolibacter sp.
AAAGCAGCTCCTAGAAAAGCAGCAAAAAAAGCAGCTCCTAGAAAAGCAGCTAAGAAAGCAGCTCCTAAAAAAGCAGCTAAGAAGGCAGCTCCAAGAAAGGCCGCCAAGAAAGCTTCTAAGAAGTAATTCGAATCTTTATTTGAATTTATACAGTCCCGGAATTCCGGGACTTTTTCATTTTAGGCATACCCCCTACCTTGCAGCATGGACAATTATGAAATTGCCGACCAGTTGTCGCTCCTCGGAAAACTGATGGAGATCCATGGTGAAAATGCATTCAAGGCAAAATCTTACGCCAGCGCCGCATTTGCCATAGAAAAGCTCCCGGGGCAACTCGCCGACATGCGTGCTGCAGATATCTACAGGATACGGGGAATAGGCGAAAGCGTCGGCAAAAGGGTAACCGAGCTTCTGGAATCAGGCAGCATCGGGCAGGTCACTGAATATATCAACCGGACACCCCAGGGTGTCCTCGAAATGATGAACATTAAGGGACTGGGCCCTAAAAAAATCAATACCATCTGGAAAGAACTCGGGATCGATACCATCGAGGAACTGGAGAAGGCATGTACCGAGAACCGTATTGCCGACAAAAAAGGATTTGGAGAAAAGACCCAGGAAAAGATCCTCAGCGCAATCCGCTTCCGAAAGACAAGCGCAGGCAAATACCTGTTTGCACAGGTTGACACTTTTGTGCAGGCATTCCAGGCGAAGCTCGAAAAAAAGTTCCCGCTGGCCTTGTTTGCTGTTACAGGAGCCTTTCGCCGGCAGCTCGAGATCATTGAATCGCTGGAGTGGCTGACCACCGCTACAAAAGAAGAACTCAGGACGTACCTGTTACGGGAAGGTGTGGAACTGGAATCTGAGTCCGATGAAGCGCTGGTATTCAGCGCAGACAATACCATTCGTTTTCACTTTTTAATGACCACCCCGGAACGGTTTTACAGCCGGCTTTTTGAAACCAGCTGCAGCAGTGAATTTCTTGCAGCCTGGAAGAAACAGGCGGACTGGAAGGAGAATGCTCAATACAAGAGCGAGGAAGACATCTTTACCGAAGCCGGGATATCTTATTTACCGCCGTTCATGCGCGAAACGGAGGAAATTATCCGGAAGGCTGCAGGGGAAAAGATCAGTGACGTCCTGCAGACCAGCGACATCCGGGGGCTTATTCATTCTCACAGCAACTGGAGTGATGGCAGCTACACCATCGAGGAAATGGCCCGCGCACTAATTGAACTGGGTTTTGAATACCTCGTGATCTCGGATCATTCCAAAGCAGCCTTTTATGCAAACG
This sequence comes from Flavisolibacter sp., assembly GCA_036373835.1. Classification (GTDB taxonomy): domain Bacteria; phylum Bacteroidota; class Bacteroidia; order Chitinophagales; family Chitinophagaceae; genus Flavisolibacter. Next base: position 1,295 of record DASUVB010000223.1, read on the forward strand.
GTCTTTCTGAAGAACGCATCATCCAGCAGCACCAGTATATTGATGAACTGAACGAAAAGCTGGCGCCGTTCCGGATCTTCAAAAGCATCGAATGTGATATTCTCAACGATGGCTCACTCGATTATGAGGACCGTATCCTTTCCCTTTTCGACCTGGTCATCGTATCCATTCACAGCAACCAGAACATGGATGAAGCAAAGGCGATGAAGCGCCTGCTGGGCGCTATCAGCAATCCATACACCACCATCCTCGGCCACATGACCGGCAGGCTGCTGCTGCGCAGGAACGGTTATCCCGTGGACCACAGGCAGATCATCGATGCGTGCGTGGAAAATAACGTGGTGATAGAGATCAATGCCAACCCGAACCGCCTTGATATGGACTGGCGGTGGATCGAATATGCGCTGGACAGGGGGCTGACACTTTCCATCAACCCGGACGCGCATACGATTGAAGAATTCCAGAATATACGCTACGGCGTACTGGTTGCCCAGAAGGGCGGGCTGACGCCACGGCAGAACCTGAGCAGCTTTACGCTGCCCGAGTTCGAATCATTCCTGTCTGGCGCGCGGCGGAAGAAGCTGTTAAGCCAGCGGTAACCGCACAAAAAATGTAGTGCCCTTCGAAGTTTCTGTTTCAAACCAGATATCACCATGCGATTGCTCGACGATGCTTTTGCACATGGCCAGGCCAAGCCCGGTACCTGAGGTCTTCGTGGTAAAATTTGGCGTGAAGATCCTGGAACGCATTTCTTCGGGTATCCCCTCGCCATTATCCTGGATCATGATGATGGCATCGGTGCCATCCCGTTTTTCCCGGATGTTGATGTGACAGGTATTTCTTGAAAGGCAGGCATCAACGGCATTTCCCAGCAGGTTCGTGAACAGGCGGATCATATGTGTATTGTCGGCCAGTACAGACATCCTGCCCGGCATAGGATCCCATCGTATGTCGACCCGCGGGTTCGTCTTATGCAGTTCCACCAGCGACCCGATCACCTGGTGCAGGTCCACCTGCTCGGTTTTGCGAATGCTGAGATTCGCGAACTGGGAGAAGTCCGCCGCGATCTTTGAAAGGTGATCGATCTGCTCGATGAGGGTACGCGCGACGTTTTCCGTCAGCTCCTTCACATTGTCCTTATTATCGGTGATCGCTTTTTGCAGGTACTGGATGCTCAGCTTCATCGGCGTCAGGGGATTCTTGATCTCGTGCGCTACCTGCCGCGCCATTTCGCGCCAGGCACCCTCGCGTTCACTCTTTGCCAGGGCTTCGGCGCTTTTCTCAAGTTCGTTCACCATTTTGTTGTACTGCTTTACCAGCTCACCGATCTCGTCGTCCTTGGTCCAGATGATCTCTTCGTTCGTCTTACCCAGGGTGATCTCTCGCATCTTTGCACCAATGACCGAGAATGACTGCGTGATCTTGTTGGTGATGAACAGTGCAATGATGCCCGCGATGAGGAAAATAAAAGCGTTCAGGTTAATGATCGTTACAAGGAAATTCGAGATCTCCTGGTTCAGGTCCAGCTGGGAGGCGAAGTACGGGATGTTAAGATACTTCTTCGGCTGCCGCTGTTCGTCCCGGACCACAGTGTAAATACTCAGGTAGTCGAGTTCATTGATGGATTCCCTTTGCACGCGCTGCACCTCGCGAAGGTTGTTCAGGTGGTAATAAGCCAGCGGGTGCATCTTGGTGCTGAGCGCGCCCTGGCGGTATACCTCGGATTCTGAAGATACCTCGAGGTTGCCCCGGAGGTCATAAACATTCACATCCACGTTATGGATATCCGCCACGTCATTCACGAGCTTGTGCAGCCGCAGGCGTGTTTCCGGCTCATTCATCGACAGGCTGTCCGAACCGCCTTCCTTGAGCCGCTTCTCCATCTCCTGCACCATGGTGCCTGCTGTACGACTCAGCCTGTCAATATTATTCCGGTTATACCTTGCTATAAAAAATGAAATGGTGGCAGCCCCGATCACCAGGAAAGACAGCACACTAATGAAGATAACAGTGCCGTGGATCTGGGTGCGGATATTCAGCTGTGAGAACAGGTTGTACGGCTTCCGTTCGTTGATGACGCGGAACAGCAGCGCAAGCAGTTCGAGCAGTCCCACCATGAAAAGGAATGCACAGAACAGGTACGAGAACAGGGTCATGCTTTCCAGCAGCGAATCCCGCTTCTTCGCTACGACGACCGTTTTGGTATTGCTCGGCCGGTACCACATCTCATCAAAGTCCCCATTCTCCCGGCGACTGAATTCAACCGTCGGGACCAGGTCCGGTGTAAGCGAGGTCCTGAACGGGTATTTCGTGGACGCGAGCACGAGGATATTCCGGTCGTAGACCGCGTAGGAATAATTGGGTGAGTTCTCGGGGTCGTTCAGGTTCGCCTGCCGGTACAGCTTGGCCGACAACGCTTCCTGGCTGCCGAAGTTCCGTGGTGTGGAGATCATGAAAAAGGTGCCCAGCACTCCCGTCGTATCCTGGATGATGCGCTTGGTGATGTATGCGAATTTTTCAAACGAGGTCTCATGAAAAAAGATGTCCTGGTTGCCCGACACTTTCTTACTCTGCAGGTTAAAAGTCGCATTCAGCTCCGCAAACGTCGTGGGATCATCATTGTTCACCGGGCTATTCAGCGAATCGAAGATGTATATGCGTGTATCGTATTTGCGCGCATAGCCAGAATTGATCACTTTATCCGCGATAATGCTGTCGCGCAGCTGCCGGTTCTGTATGTC
>DASUVB010000224.1:0-2718 GCA_036373835.1 Flavisolibacter sp.
CGCTTTATTTGCGGCATGATGGAGTATATCAGCATCAGCAGCATCGCGATGGAAAGGGAGATCAACACAATGGCGGCTGACTGCAAATTTCGGTTAGCGGGTACCTCCGGGGTCAGGAAGCTGATGCGGAACACGCAGGTGTTGCCGATACACACCGGCACACCCAGCGATGCATTGGGTTCGAGTACAGTGAAGTTGCGGGAAGGAAAGATCCGGTCATTCCACTCTTCGCTCAGGTAATCATTCCTGATGGTGTATTCGCGCATCAGGGTAATAAGGGACGTGGCGACGTGCTGGCCATCGAGTCGATCTTTTTTCAGGATGTAGGCTTCGCGGCCGATGCGTAACAACCGAAGGTGAAGTGTATCTTCGAGAACAGGAATAGGGGGAACGAACCGGTTGTCGGACCAGAATGTCAGTCGGTGTCCATCGTACACAAAGAAGGGATATCTCGTTTCTGTCTGCAGCGCTGTGGCGAAACTAAATGAAGAGTTCCGGAGCGGTTCCAGGTCTTCCTCGATCATCCGAAGTTCTTGCGCCAGGTTATCCGCGATGCGATCCGCCATCGCTTGTGGCGAATCGGGGGAAAAGGATATCCACGCGGTAATGAGGCCCGCAGCCAGCAGGATGAAAAATGAGGCAGCGAAATAGAACGATTTTGCCTTCAACCCGGGTGATTTTAGGTGCCGTAATATTATTGTCTTGACCGGCTGGGGTCATACTTTATCCCGCCGAAAGAATAAAGATACACGATCCTTGAATAACGGTAATTCAGGGGGGCGAGCAAAATCATGATCCCCACAACGGTGAGGATGTAGACCCAGTCAGACGGATTATCCAGCAGAAAGTATAACACCAGGCCAACCACCACGATCACCGCGATAGTGAATGCATACCCGACGTACATCGCGCCCTGGTAAAAGCCTGGTTCAGGTTCAAGTCTGACGCGACAATGCGGACAGAACTCATTCATTTTGTTAAACTTCGCAAGGTTCGTAGCAGGATAGGCGAACATGTCCCCCACCCTGCAGCGGGGGCATTTTCCTTTAAGCAAGGCGCTTGCCAAGTTCTTTTCCGCCATTTTTCGTTGATTTATACCACATCACCGCGATAACGATCACCGCAAGGTACGGGAGTGCCAGCAAATAAAGGATTCCGGTATTAATTCCTGCGGCAATGCCCGGATCGCCGTTGCTGAAGTTGTTTTCCAGGGTCGACCGGCACATAGCGCACTGGGCGTGGATGTCGAACACCGTGGTGAAGATGATCACAAGGCTCAGCAACAGTTTTTTCATCGGTAGTAGGGACTGATCATAAGATACACAACAACGCCGGTCACGGCAACATACAACCAGAGGGGAAAGGTATATTTCGCCAGTGCGCGGTGTCTTTTGAGGTCGCGGGTAAGGCCTTTTACAAAGGTAAACAACACCAGGGGAATAACACCGATGGAGAGCAAAATGTGCGTAATCAGGATGAAAAAGTAGACATATCGGATTGGTCCTTCGCCTCCAAAGGAAGTGGATTCGTTGGTGAGGTGGTAAGCGAGATAGAGCGTCAGAAACAGGGCTGACAATCCGATACAAACCTTCATGATACGCTCGTGAAGGATTTGTCGTCCGTTTTTCACGGCCACCACGGCAACGACCAGCAATAAAGCGGTGATACCATTGATGGTGGCATAAATTGGCGGAAGAAACGACGTATCATAACCCTCAATCTTTGGCATTCCAAACAGCACGGCAACTGCGAGGGGTATCAGGACCGACAAGGTGATGATGGTTTTCCTGTAGGGATCTTTTTTTTCTCGCACTTCCGTCTCTACCATGTCAGTATTGCTTCAGGATAATCTTCATTTCCAGGATAAGGCGGTCTACCTCGTCGCGGGCTTCGCCGTTGTAGTATCCCCTGATCCGGTTCTTATTATCGACCAGCGCAACCGAGGTATCCCCCCGCATCAGGAGTACACATTCCTCCAGGTATCTGTTGTAAGGATTCACCCTCAGGCTTTGCGGGTTCACCAGCTTTACCGGTTCGCCGTCAAACTCCACGGAGATCCGGTGCAGGGGACCATCCAGTGCCTTATCAAAATAGAAAACATAAAGAGAGTCATTCCTGTTCATTCCGAGCGCGGAAAACAGGGAGTCGGCAACTACGTAGGGTACGGAATAGGTAACCTCACAGTTTTGGGGTGTGGACATGGAGCCTTCCTGATACAGGGGCGGCACCTGAAACTCATTCTTACCGAACATTTTCAGAAAAATGAAAATGGCCACCGGGAAGAGCAACGCGAGAAACAGGATGATTACTTTTTTCTTCATGTTTGCCCCTCGATCCCTGAGTCAGGCGTGCTTAAACTTAACGTAATCACTAATAAATTTTCTAGCTGAACGTTATCTTTGGCGTGCAGTGTTCTCCAGCCAATTGCCAGCCGCCAATAACCAACAACTAATAACCAACAGGGACATTTGTTCGCCTTGTAGGAGAACCGTTAGAATCTGACGTCAGAGATGGCCATTCCTTCGTAGACGAGCGCGATGAGCAGCCACACGACGAAGATCATCGGGATAAGAATGGACCATATCAACACCTTGGCTTCGTGGCGAAGGTGCATAAATTCCCCTACAATATAGGCGGCTTTAACGATTGTCATACCGATAAAGAGCCACACGCGCAATGTCGCGTACTCATGAGGTACGAGGAAAGCCACCGCAAATT
>DASUVB010000225.1:0-3716 GCA_036373835.1 Flavisolibacter sp.
TAAGTTACAAACAATGCAATACACCCCGGCCGGCTTCCCAGTGCTTCTGTATGGAATTTTTTTTAAACCGTACAACCTGCTATAATTACATGATATTTAATCAGGTGAGTGTTACACATTTACAGCAGGAATTCGCCAGGCAGCTTCATCAGTTTTCCCATGGCACGCAATTCGATTTCGACATTCAAACAGTATTTTATGAAACATACATTTATTCTTATTGCCAGCGCAGCGATACTGGCATCGTGCACGAAAGATCATGAGTTGCTGCCTGATGAAACACCAGTGGCCGCGGCAGAAATCAGCACAGCCGAAATAGCCTACCCGCCGCAGTCGAAAGGGCTTTGGATCTCGGACTGGGAAAATGTTTCCAACTGGTCAAAACGCATGGTGGATGACGGCGTGGTGTTTTATACCGACCGCGCCACCGAACAGGTTTCCAGCGAAATCCTGAATGATGGTGTGGTTCTCGTTTTTGCACGGGATGCCATGGGCGTCAACACGGGTTCATTTCCTTTCAGCCAGGGAGCTGTGATGGAACCGGTGAAGCTGCCCTTCCAGTTCGCACTATCACCCGTGATCAAGGATGAATACTTCTCGTGGTTCAGTGAACCGATGCACAAAACGATCCGCCTGTCGTACCTGACGGATGAAGAAGCAACGCAGATCCCTGATCCATCGGTCGCCTCCATGCAGTTCCGGTATATCGTGATAGGCCGCGACATCATGGACAAGCTCCGGTTCACGCCAGACCAGGTCAGGCAAATGGACTACAAACAGCTTTCGCTGGCGCTGGCTCTCTGAAGCGATTGTTAGAATTTATCTAAAAGAAAACCAGGTCATGTTCCTTTGACGGGACCGGCCTGGTTTTCGCTTTCTCCGGCTTATTTCACAGGATTTGCATTTGTCCCGACTGCATTGTATTTTAGGCCAGATTCAAATTCATCCAAATGAAAGCCATCTTGAAAAAACCAACCCTGGGCAAGGCCCTCTACCGCCGGATTTTATTCTCCATCGTATTCATGTCCTTTTTTGTTGCGATCCTGTATGTACTGATTAACAGTCCTGCATAAGCTTTTGCTGACCTGTTGCATGGTTGATTCGACGCAAGGCGATCTTGTGTCACAATCCGTATATTTGGCCGCTTAACGATTGCTGCGAACAGCAAAAGTTTTTTCCTATGCAGCAGAAAACGATCATTACGGGTACCGGCGCCTATATCCCTACACACCTGGTCACAAACAAAGATTTTACGGTTCATAATTTTTATGCGGAGGATCACGAGCGCATAGAAACACCCCCCGGTGAGGTCGTGGAAAAATTCCGGCAGATCACAGGGATCGCCGAACGCCGTTATGCGCAGAACCAGTACAACGCTTCCGATCTTGCCACGATGGCGGCCCAGCAGGCGATCGAAGACAGCGGTATCGACCCGGAAACACTGGACCAGATCATCGTGGCGCATAATTTCGGCAACGTCATCAAGCATACCATCCAGACCGATGCGGTTCCGGCGCTTGCAAGCCGCGTAAAGCATAACCTGAAGATCAGGAACCCGCAATGCGTGGCATATGATATCCTATTCGGGTGTCCCGGGTGGGTGCAGGGTGTGATACAGGCAGACGCTTTCTTCAAGGCGGGCATGGCCAGGAAGGCTCTGGTGATCGGTTCGGAAACGCTGTCACGCGTGATCGATATGTATGACCGCGACAGTATGATCTTCAGTGACGGCGCAGGCGCCACGGTTCTTGAGTACAAAGATTCACCCGATGGTAGCGGCATCCTAAGCTCCGCGGCGGTGAGCCACTGCATGGATGAAGCGTATTTTATCCATATGGGCCCCTCCTATTTTCCCGGCAGCGATCCGCGCGTCCGCTATATCAAGATGAAGGGGCGCAAAGTGTACGAATATGCGGTGAAAAATGTTGCCGAAGCCATGAAGTCGTGCCTCGATAAGGCAGGTCTCGGAATTCGCGACCTGAAAAAGATCTTCATCCACCAGGCGAATGAAAAAATGGACGAGGGAATCGTCCGCGCTTTTTATAAATTATATGGGGAAAAGAATGTTCCCGAAGGCATCATGCCTATGTCCATCCACTGGCTGGGCAACAGCTCCGTAGCTACGATCCCCACTTTATATGACCTGGTTGTCAAAAATCAGCTTCCCGAACATGAACTGCACAAGGGAGACGTGATCATTTTTGCGTCCGTTGGCGCCGGCATGAATATCAATGCCATTTGTTACCGGAAATAAGCCTTTTTCCTCAGGCTGGCACGTTCTTTTATTCTCATAACTGCCGGGCATATTGTTGGGCACGGACATAAAACAGGTTTATGGTAGTTACAGAGGAACAGAGAAAGGAAGCGCATGCTTTTTACAAGCAGGCACTGGACGAGCTGCACGAATGCGGGGCCCCGTTCATGCTGGGCGGCGCTTTTGCCATGTTTCATTACACAGGAATTTACAGGGATACCAAGGATCTTGATATCTTCTGCAAGCCATCGGATTACCCACGGATCATGAAACACTTCCAGGAAAAAGGATACCGTACTGAACTGTATGACGTGCGGTGGTTGTGCAAGGTGCACCACGGCGATTATTTTATCGACATCATTTTCGATACCGTAAATAATATCTGCCGCGTTGATGACAGCTGGCTGCAGCATGCGCACCGCGGCCGTTTCGTGGGAGTGGATGTGCTGCTGCTGCCGCCGGAAGAGCTGGTATGGTGCAAGATTTTTGTAAATAACCGAGAGCGTTATGATGGCGCAGATGTCAACCACATCTGGCTGAAGACAGGCAGGGATTTCAACTGGGAGCGCCTGCTGTTCCGCATGGACCCGCACTGGCATATCCTGCTGTCGCACCTGCTGATGTTCCAGTTCGTGTACCCGTCGGAATACCGCGACATCGTACCCAAGTGGCTGTTCGATGAGCTGATGCGGAGGGCGCATGAGCAGTATGATCTTCCCCCCGCTTTTGAAAAAGTGTGCCGGGGGCCAATGATCGACCAGACACAGTACGAGGTTGATATCAAAGAATGGAATTATAAAACCTACACCATAAAAACAGTGTAACATGGCGGAAGAGACCCCGGTTAAGACAAGGATCGCAGCCGTTGGGGATGTGCATGTAAGGGAAAGCGACCGAGGGAAATGGCTGGAGTTCTTCAAGGAAGTATCTCAAAAAGCGGACGTGCTGGTGATCGCCGGGGACCTGACGGATACGGGCGATGAGGGCGAAGCGGAAGTTTTGGCGGAAGAGCTGAAAGCCTGCTCCATTCCCGTGGTAGCCGTATTAGGCAATCACGATTTTGAAAAGGGACGGCACAAGCTGATCCGCCAGATCCTGCTGAAACAGGGTACGCACATCCTCGATGGCGAAGCGATCGTGATCCGCAATGTGGGCTTTGCAGGTGTAAAAGGATTCGGCGGCGGCTTTGACAAACAGATGCTTTCATTCTTTGGCGAAGGCGCCATGAAGGCTTTCGTGCAGGAAGCGGTAGATGAAGCGCTTCACCTGGAACGGGCGCTGTCGCGGCTTGATGCGGAACACCAGGATATCCGCAAAGTGGCTGTTATGCACTATTCTCCGATACGAGATACCATCATCGGAGAACCCGAGGCGATCTATCCTTTCCTGGGTTGCTCGCGCCTGTCGGAACCATTGAACCGCCACAAGGTTGTGGCGGCCTTTCATGGTCATGCGCATATCA
>DASUVB010000226.1:0-2191 GCA_036373835.1 Flavisolibacter sp.
CCGCATTCGGGCATCAGTGGGCAGGAATCGCTAAAATGAGTGGGATGGCCAGGTCGGTACTAATAGCATTTTTACTTGTTTGTGTTTTCACGCAGGATGTGGATGCCCAGCCGACGGATACGACAGCCAGAGACAGTGTTCGACATGACAAGCCCGAGGTGCAGACCAATGGATTTATGGACGTGCTGAATAACGGCCAGGTAAATGCTTCGGCAAGATTTCTTAGGATCATGGTGGGGGAGCCCGGAATGTTTTATGTACCCCTTTCCATTTACTCGGGAGTATCTGCCAATAACTTTCAAAATACCACCGCAGCGGCACAAAGAAATAACGACCACCTGGTCAATAACTTCATCAATCCACTGAGTGGACTGGTGAATATTTCACTGGAGGGAATTTTGTTCAGAAAAGGTCGTAGCAAACGAACTACGCGTGCGGGATTCTGCTATCAAATCGGTGAACGATTGCTTACCGGCGTCAGGTCCATTCCTGCAAACTCGCCACCAGGACGACCTGTAAACTTCCTGAATGCATTTGGAGCTGCGGGCTTGTATTTCCAGACAGGAGCCTGGGAGAGTGGCACGCAGTATAACATTGGAATTTTCTGGTTTTCCGTTCGTGCAATCGCGTGTTATACTGCGCCTTCACAACTACGGCAGTTTATCTCACATGACAATCCAAACGGTTTTTATTCCGGGTATTCGGTTGGCAGTGGCATCGACATCAACCGCCTCGTCAACCTTAAGTTGTTACTGTATAACTACGACAAGGCTCCGGAGATAGACTTCGCCCTGCCGATTTACCTGTTCTCGTTTAATTACTCGCTGAAGAATTAATGAACATCACGGCGCTGCCATATGTTGTTCGCTGCGCTCCTTCAGCTTCCGGTATTCTTCCTCCTCGGACAGGAATTTGGCGGAGCGGTACTCGAACAGGTAGTGGAAGATCAGCCCGATGCCCCAGCCGGCCATCGGCCAGATGGGCCACATGTATCCCTGCCCGGCGGCCCACCAGATGATCCACAGCATGGAGTTGGTAACGATGTACACCACCAGGTGGCGCCGGAACTCCACCCGCCTGCGGGCGAGCTCCCGCAATTGCTTGTCGGTATGTTGCGCTTGCATAACAGTCATTGAGGTGAATAATGACCGAAGGTATTTCCCCCGCCCGCGGCGGGCAACGACCACCGTCAGCGCCGGCGCTGTTTGTGGTCAGCCGGCTCAGAAGTTCACCGGGTGGCTGGCAAATCAGAAGAATGTCCTCCCGATTGATTAAATTAAATGCAGACACCTGCCGAAGGACAGGTGCTGAATCACCCATCATGAAAAAGTCGTTCCTGTTAAAGCTGTTTTTGCTTGTCAGTGTCATCGCCTTTTCCCAGCAGACCAGGTTCCGGATTGTAAACGCTGAGACCGGGAGCCCGGTTTCCTATGCAACGGTCAAAATGCTGACAAGGCCGGGAGGCGCGGTGGCATCGGGATCGGGAACATTCCGGATGGAGATCAGGCAACACGATACGATCCTGGTCACCTATGTGGGTTTTGCGCCCCTTAAGATCGCCGGCGCGCAGGTGCGCGAACTGATCATACTTTCCCCCAGGCCGGCATGATGCCGGTCCTCGTGATCACCAACCGGGGGGAAGGTCGATCGCTCCTTTTGGGGAACCGGCAATTAAGCAAAAGGGCGTCGGCGTATTGGGGACCCGGGTCAGCCGTGGAATTTGCCCAGCGGATAGCGTTGGAAGATCCTTCAAAATTCCACCGTGTTAAACGCATTGTGATACCCGTGGATGCTGTAAAATGTTTTGGTCCTTTTTTGTTGCGGATGTACCTGCCGGACAGCGCGACGATGCTGCCGGGCGAAGAGATTTTCCTGGAAAAGGTTGTTCCAACAAGGCAAATGGTAAGAAAGAACAAGGCTTATGTTGATGTAAGCCACCAGGAGATCACCGTCCGGGATGTGCCGTTCTTTTATGTAAGCTTCAGCTGGTTGCCGGAAGCCCGGTCGGGTGACGAATGCCTGACCATTATGGGCGTTACCCGGAAAGATTCGGTGGAAGCAACCGAATGTGTCATCCGGACTTCGTCTTTCGACTTTCAGCCCTGGAACGCAGGCAGGGATAAGGACGGCATGCCGCAGTTGCTGAATACTTTTTTTTCCGTGGAAGCAGAAGGTTTTGCACAGGTTTCGC
>DASUVB010000227.1:0-3454 GCA_036373835.1 Flavisolibacter sp.
TGATCCCGGGCATCCTGTACATGATCCTTTTTGCGGTGGGCATGTACTTCTTCCTGGTTTCTTCCGACAATGCCGTCAACTGGCTCAGCAAGCAGATCGGGCTTGAAGGCTGGCTGCAACGCCAGCGCAGCGAGTGGCTGAGTTTTTTCTTCGTGATGATCGGGCTGATGCTCCGCCTGCTGCTGGTCCTGTTTTATTTCTCGCTTTTTAAATATATGTTCCTGATCATCGGATCGCCCCTGTTTGCCTACCTCAGCGAAAAAACGGAAAGCATCATTGCCGGCCGGGACTTCCCTTTCTCATTTTCGCAATTAGTGAAAGATGCCTGGCGCGGAATCCGGCTTGCCCTGCGCAATTCCCTCTGGCAGGCGGTGTATGTTCTGTCCCTGATCATTCTGTCGCTGATCCCGCTGGTAGGCTGGATCGCACCACTGATCGCGCTGTTTATTGAATGCTATTACTATGGCTTCTCGATGATGGACTACAGCTGCGAACGAAGGAAATTATCCGCCGCTGAAAGCATCGTTTTCATCAGCCGGCACAAGGGACTGGCCATTGGTAACGGGATGGTTTTTTATCTCATGCATGGTGTGATCTTCATCGGCTGGATACTGGCGCCCGCCTATGCTGTTGTAGCCGCCACACTCAGTCTTCACCGCATAAAAAGATAGCATGCGCGCCACTGTGTACCTTATTCCCACAGTTCTTGCGGAAGGCGTCATCCAGGCCATACCAGTGTACGTGACCGATGCCATCCGAAGCTGCAGTGTGCTGTTTACCGAAAACGAACGAACCACCCGTCGTTACCTGAAACTCCTGATGAAAGATATTGTTATTGACAATTATGAATGGTTCAACATGAAGGACGGAGGAGCAGAAGTCATCTCCGCATTCAGGCAATGCCTGGGAGCGGGTAAAACCATCGGCATTCTCAGCGAGGCCGGCTGCCCGGGCATTGCGGATCCGGGTCAGCAACTTGTGGCGGTGGCGCAGGAACTGAACATTCCCGTAAAACCCCTGGTTGGACCCAACTCGATTCTCCTCGCCCTCATGGCAAGTGGAATGAACGGTCAGCATTTTACATTTCATGGCTACCTGCCCATCGAGGCGGGTGAACGGGCGCAGGTCATCCGCAGGATCGAAGCCGCGTCGGCAAAAAACAGGTCCACGGAGATCTTCATCGAAACGCCGTACCGGAACAACCAGCTGCTCCAGGCCCTGGTGAAAACGTGCCAGCCAAAAACACGGATATGCGTGGCCGTTGACCTTACCGCACCCGGCGAAACCATACGCACGCAGACTGCAGCACAATGGAAGAACAGCATGCCGGACATACACAAGCGCCCGGCTATTTTCCTGCTGGACGCATCCTGATCAATGCTCAGAGACCATATTTGTCCACCAGGTATACCAGCGCCGCCATGTTCACAGCACCAAGCTCCAGTTCCCGCTTGTTCACCGTTTCGAATGTGTCACTGCGTGCATGGTGCACATCGAAGTAGCGTTGTGAGTCAGGCCGCAGGCCGGCGAGTGTCGTACCAAGCGCACGTCCCAGCGGGCCGATGTCCGCTCCGCCGCCACCCGTTTTGAAATCACCGGCGCCATATGGTGCAAGCAATGTGCTCCATGTGGTGATCTTAGCAAACCGTGCCGGCGTGGCATTGAACCCGAAGCCACGTGGTGTAAATCCACCGGCGTCGCTCTCCAGGGCAAACAGGTGGTTTTCCCCTTTCCTTTGCGCTTCCTCGGCGTATTTGTTGCCACCACGCAACCCGTTTTCCTCGTTGGCAAACAACACGAAGCGGATCGTTCTTTTGGGGCGATACCCAATGGCCTTCATCGCGCGGAGGATCTCGATGGTCTGCACACAACCGGCGCCGTCGTCATGCGCACCTTCGCTGTTATCCCAGCTGTCAAGGTGTCCGCCGACAGTAATGTACTCATTCGGAAATTCCGAACCCCTGATCTCGCCGATCACGTTATGCCCGGTCGCATCGGGGAGGAACCTGCCATGGGTATGGATCATGACGCGCACCCTGCCCTTTCGCAACTGCTCACTGAGGAAATCCGCGTCACGCAGTCCAATCGCAACAGCGGGGATCTTCCGTGAAGAATCGTCATACCGCGTGCTGCCTGTATGCGGGTGGTTGTCGGTGCTGTGCGACATGCTGCGAACGATCACCGCCACCGCCCCCAGGGCGGAAGCGCGGTCCGGTCCCTGGCCGCGGTACTTCACGGCATCTCCATACGCTTCGAACGTGTGTACGAATTTTGGATTGAACCTGTAATTATAGAAAACGATCTTTCCTTTTACTTCATCACCGCGTCGTGCCAGGTCATCAAAATCCTTTACTTCCACAACGTCCGCCGTAAGGGCCTTCATGCTGCCAACGGAATTCCCCAGCGCAACGATATCCAGCTTTCGCGTGACAGTTTTCCCGCCAGCGTTGCTGTAATATGCGGTGGCAAGGTCCTGGCCCCCGCGGTCCCAGTGCGGAACGATGCAGGGCTGCATCCAGGCCGTATCGGCTCCCGCACGCTTCATGGCCGCAAGGCCCCAATTCTCGGATTTCACCATACCGGTTGATCCGGCCAGGCGCGGACCAACCTGCTTTGTGAGCGCCCGCAGGTTCTCATATGCAGTGCTGTTGACAAGGATCTCATCGGCAAGCTTCCGGATCAGCAGCGAGTCTTCATGCTGCGCGTGAGTAAGGCTGCCGATAGTACATATGATAACGGACAGGATAAGGTGCTTCATCAAATAAATTTACGGGTTCATTCGACAACAGAATATTTCAACGGGGGAGCCAAGGCTGCGCCCGGGTATGCTGAGTTTAACGGTCGTTTAACAGCGGTTCCACCCGCGACAAATCCCTTAGTCTCAATTCAGCAGCCTGTAGCAGGCATGCAGGAGCCCACCGTTAAACAGGCACGCACAGCTGCCCTTGCCGGCCGAGGCTGACAAATAACTACCTTAGTTCCCTGAATCACATGATATGAAGATTGGAATAGTCTGTTATCCTACTTTTGGGGGAAGCGGCGTGCTGGCAACAGAACTGGGAAAGGCACTGGCACAGAAAGGACACCATGTTCACTTTATCACTTACCAGCAGCCGGTGCGGCTGAACGGATTTATCCCGAATATTTTTTACCACGAAGTACAGGTTCCGACATACCCGTTGTTTGATTACCCGCCTTACGAAACGGCACTTGCCAGCACCATGGTGGATGTGATCAAGAATAACAATCTGCAATTGCTGCATGTACACTATGCCATACCACACGCCTCTGCCGCTTACATGGCAAAGAGAATCCTGGAGATGGACGGTATCCACATACCTGTGATCACGACGCTGCATGGTACAGATATCACGCTTGTAGGACGCGATAAAACCTACGCACCGGTTGTGGCATTTTCCATTAACCAGAGCGATGTGATCACAGCGGTGTCACA
>DASUVB010000228.1:0-5404 GCA_036373835.1 Flavisolibacter sp.
GGGTTGCTGAAGGCCGGTTTAATTTTAAGGTGATTGCGGCGCGCACTAAAGATAATATTTTCCTGAACGCCGCCGCCAGCAGGCGCCAGGTTTTCCGCCTTCGCATTTATGAGAAGCATCCGTTAGCTACAGCTCTTTCTGAATTTCGGGAAGTAAGGTATTCATCACAAACTCCCTTGCCTTCAGCGGATCAGTGGTGCCCCAGCTAACAAGATATTTTATGATACCCTCCCTGTCCAGGATCATTGTAGTCGGATAACCGAACCGACGATTGAGCTTACTGCATTCCTTACTGTAATATACCTTAAACTTTAACCTGTATTTTTCTTGAACTCTTTTGATGGTTTCCGCATTATCCCAGGTAAATGAAATGAATTCAAAATCCGGATTCCCTTTTAGTGTTTCAGCAAGTTCATTCAATGCACCAAATTCAGCAAGACATGGATGACAGCCTTCAAACCAAAAATTGATCAATACAACTTTTCCCTTCAGGCTGTCGTTATTGATGAAACCTTGTTCATTTGCAGCAGAAAAGGTTGAAAATCGCTTCCCAATAGCTTCCTTTGTCTTGCTTCCAACAGGGAATCCATATTTATGACATGAGGGTTAGGGGAAGTTTGCCCCAATAAATAATTGGATAGTAGCAATAACACCAACGAAAGAAGAATTCTCATTGCATAGTTGTTGATCGCAGCCAGTGAACAGGGCTCTCCGGCTGTCCCGCATGACCGCAGCGACGCAGTAAGACTTTTGAACCAAAGATACTACTGCAGGCGGCGGATGCAAATTTCCTGGCCAAATATAGCCGCTGCCCGGGACTGACTTATTCCCGCTTACTAAACTTCCCTTCAAATAAACAGCTTGTAGTTTTTTGTCCAATATTCCCTGATAAAGCCCCACTTAAAATCCTTGTATTGCCAGATGGTGTCAATTGGAAGTTTCTTCAGCAAATTTTCTTTGTCGCCACGAACCCTGTGAATGTAGACGCCATCTTTGATGCCGCCACGGTTATCACATTGCCTGCCTGAAATGTTACCGATGCGAATGGCTTTGAAGTTATTAATATAAAACAGGTCGCTGTCCCAATTCATGTCAGCACAGCCGCTGCGATGATAGGAGTAGTAATATCTTGTTCCCTTTACCGGGTTCGGGTCCGGAAAATCGGAAAAATTTTTAACCCGCCTGAAGTTCCTTTTTGAATTGTCGAAGAACAGCATGTCCTGTACTGCGGGCACGTTAGTCATATAGTTAATCCTGATGTCTTTCAGGCCATCCCCGTTGAAGTCAACAAATTCAAAGTTCGGATGAAGGCCTGCGACTTTTAAGATAGTATCAATATTCGCCTTAAGGACATAAAAGGTGTCGTTTGATCGATAGATCGCGGTATAAGTTTCGCCGGAAATCTTAGCCGAGTCTGCATGGAGAACCGTCGTATCCATTTGCGTTGCTGCGCCTGCAGGCACGCTGACGGTTGCAGCCTGGATGGTAGTGCCCGGCGGACTATTTTCAGCAGCCGCCTTTGTTTTGCTGTTTTGGCAATGAATCAAAAGGAGCAGGAGCAGGAGAGTAGTAATGACTTCCTTCATAAAATTGCCGCAGCGGTCAGGACTGCGGGGGTAGTTTCGCTAAAGATACTGCCGGCGGAAGCACAACAAAATTTGCGGAAGAAATATTGGCCGCAAGCTGTGACCAGGCCGCCCGGCCGGTTGGTGGCACACTCTTTCGGGGTACTACGGCTTACAGATGGGGAGGCCGGCGCTAACCATCGTTTTTAGTCTGCTTTTTGCTCTGTTGTTTATTGTCTATTGATTGAATGATCGCCCTTATCCCTTCAAATGTGCCTTTGAAATATGCTTCATTTTTGTAGAAAGGGATAAACTTCTGGTCAATGATGCGCTTCGTTTCGAATTGATCAAGACGCGTATTATTGGTCAGGGAATCATTCCAAATGAATATTTCCTTGTTAGGAAACGAAATACCTAAAGTTGTATTTACCTGGTTTTTGGTACCAACAATGATGGTGACCTCTTCGATGCTGTCTTTCGACGTCATCAGGCTGTCAAAAGTGAAAATAGTAATGCGATGACCGGTTTGATTTCTGAATGCTCTGATGAGTGAATCCAATTGCATTTTTTCAGCGCCTGTGAATGATCTGTCATAGTCATTTACATTTTGAATGCCGTTTGCAAGGCTGTCTTTCAGGACAGTTCTTAACAGGTCATAGTTCTTTTCGGCAATTTTCAGGACTGCTGCTTCAGACAGGTGTTTGGTTTTGCGATCCGAACACGCGGAAAGTACGATGAACAACAGCAAGCTAAGTCTGAAGGTCATAGCCGGGAAGGATTGAATTGGGAAAAGACAGGGCCTGCCGACCCTCACTACATGGCGCAACACCGCTGGACGGCCGTTCAAATAAAGTTACTCGTGGCGGTTCACGTTTCAAACTTCCGCCCGTATCCGCCTGCTGAATGATTCCCCGGTAAACGCTGGCAACACCCCGCCGAATTGGTTAACTTTCTGATGTAATCCCCTGTTATGGCTCAAACCCGCCAGCTGGCCGCCATTATGTTTACTGACATTGTCGGGTATACCGCCCTGATGGGTGAGGACGAGCAGCGGGCATTTGACATCCTGCAGCAGAACCGCCAGCTGCAAAAGCCGCTGATCGAACAGTATCATGGCCAGTGGATCAAGGAACTGGGCGACGGCGTGCTGGCCTCTTTCCCCAACGTGACCGACGCGGTGCTGTGTGCCGCGGAAATCCAGAAGGCCTGTGGCGGGGATCATAGCTATAAATTACGGATCGGCATCCACCTGGGTGAAGTGGTGTTCGAAGATGGGGATGTATTCGGCGACGGCGTTAACATCGCTTCGCGTTTGCAGGCGCTGGCGCCGGTAGGCGGGATATGGATTTCGGACATGGTGCACCATAACGTGTACAACAAAAAGGAGATCCGCACCCGGTTCGTGCGCGAGGAGACGCTGAAAAATGTGAAAGACCCGGTGCGGATCTATGAAGTAATAACCCCCGATTCGCCCGCCTGGGACGAACCGGATCAACCCGGGAGTGCTGTCCCGTCGCCACGGAAGCTGGCCGCCACGGGCAGGAAGCCTCTTTTTATTGCCGGTGCTGTTTTGTTCCTGCTTGTAGCCATCGCTGCCGGTTATTTGTTTTTCTATCCAAAGACAAAACAGATCACATCGATCGCGGTGATGCCTTTCGTGAATGAAAGCGGCAACATCGAGCTGGAGTACCTGTCGGACGGTATGACGGAGACCCTGATCGGCTCTTTGTCACAACTGCCGGGTCTCGATGTCAAGGCGCGTTCATCTGTTTTCCGCTACAAAGGAAAGGAGACAAAATCGGAAGTAGTAGGCAAGGAGCTCAAGGTGCAGGCAATCCTGACAGGGCGCCTCGTCCAGCGTGGACAGGATCTCACCCTGTACACAGAGCTGGTGGATGCGCAGAAGGAAACAGTTCTGTGGTCTGCCGATTACAAACAGCCTGTAGCAAGCCTCGTTTCCCTTCAAAGCAACATTACCCGTGATGTGGTGCAGAAACTGAAAGCCAGAATTTCCGGCGCGGAAGAGCAAAAAGTTTCCAAGAACTATACGGCGAATTCCGATGCTTACCGGCATTACCTGAAGGGACGGTATTTCTGGAATCAACGCACCGGGGAAGGTCTGAACAAGGCGATCGAAGAATTCCAGAAGGCTATTGGATTCGACCAGAACTATGCACTGGCTTATAGCGGGCTTGCGGACTGCTACCTGCTTCTGCGCGGATGGACGGGAGCTTCATCAGGCGAAATGTACCAACGGGCCCGGGCAGCTGCCCTGCGTGCCCTGGAGATCGATCATGATCTTGCGGAAGCGCATGCCTCCATGGGGCTGGCGCATTACCATGGGTGGCAGTGGGCGGAGGCGGAAAGTGAATTGAAGCGCAGCATCGAGCTCAACCCGCGCTACGCGTCGGCGTACCAGTGGTATAGCCTGTGGCTGGAGGTAATGGGACGAAAAAATGAGGCATTCATCCAGATGCGCCGCGCACAGGAGCTCGAACCCCTGTCACCGATCATCGGCGCCAATGTGGCGCGGCAATATGCCACGTCGGGGAATGCAGCTGCCGGGATCGCGGAATGTGAGAAGCTTATCGAAGTGAACCCGGCATCCGGTGTGGCGCACCAGGTGCTGGCGCTTGCCCTGCATGTGAAAGGAGACAACCAGAAGGCGCTACAGGCGGCTGAAAAATCGGTGGCGCTGACCAGGCGTGATGGCCGACCGCTGGGCATGCTGGGATTTATCCTGGGCCGTGCCGGCCGGCATGCGGAAGCTTTGGCCATCGCCCGGGAGCTGGAGCAGAAATACGCAAGGCAGGAAGCAAGGGCGGTATCCGTCGCGATCGTCTATGCCGGCCTGGATAAAAAGGATGAGACGTTCGCCTGGCTTGAAAAGAGTTTCCGGCAGGGTAGCCTGCTGGCGCATGAACTGATGGCGGAGTGGTACTTTCACGCTATGCAACAGGATACACGGTATAAGGCCCTGCTGAAGGGTATGGGACTGCCGCATTGAGGATTGCTAGCCGTTAGCGGCTGGTGGTGTTTCGGTTGCCGGTTCATAGTACAGCGTTACGGCACCACCACCAAAGGTTTTGGTCTTTATGAGTTTAAGAACGGTCCTGCCCGATATATTTTCAAACAACGGCAAACCGCCTGCTGCAACAACGGGGTGAACACAAAACTGGTATTCATCAATCAGACCAGGGTTCATGAGCTGGATGATCAGGCTCCTGCAGCCCACTAAAATATCTTTACCGGGTTGCTGCCTGAGGTCTGCAACTTCTTCTTCAAGGCTGCGGGTGGCAAGCCTTGCAGTGTCCCATCCTGTATCCGTAAGCGTGCGGGAGAAGACAATTTTGGGAACCCTGTCAATTGCCCTGGCAAAATCGTTCATTGATTGTTCACCGGATGGATTTGTTAGCAGCTCCTGCCAGAACTGCATGAGCTGATAGGTTATCCGGCCGTACAGGACAACGCCTGCGTTATCCAGCAGCGCCTCGTAATGCTGATGTATTTCTTCATCCGGGGTGATCACGGTATGGTCGCAAAACCCGTCAAGTGTCATATTGATGGCAGCTATTACCTTTCGCATATTTGGATTATGTTGAAGCCCTTTGACATAAAGATCCCGCCGGCAGTGGCGTGCACATTTCCTGGCTAACATAACGCCACTCCCAGCTATGGCTTCATTCATTCAATTTTGTACCGGTAATAAAACATCAGGTAATCAGGTTCACCTTCATCACCTATTCCTTGTCCATAGTTGCCATTAGTGGGTATGGGTTGATTGTAGTCCATTGGTGAATAAAAACCGATTCCGAGCCTGGTGTATTTGTCGCCTTCTT
>DASUVB010000229.1:0-3933 GCA_036373835.1 Flavisolibacter sp.
GAAAATTTCAACCAGTTCATCATCATAGAGATCATAAGGCAGGCCGGCAACGAAGAGTTTCATAAAAATATTTGAGAGCCTAAATGTAGAATATATTTCCGTGTACCCGCCTTTTCAAATAAGCACAGGTAATGGTAACTACTTATCGTGTCATGTATTTCAGCTGCGTTGTGTACAGGATGATGAAAACCAGCGCGATAATGCCGCCGAAGATCAGGCTGATGTTATTCATCAGGCTGAACCCGAGTATTGCTCCGCTTACGATCAACGGGGTTACTTCTCCAACGAGGTAAATATAGTAACCGCTTTTCTTCAGCTTGCGCATCTGCAGGGCACCAACCAGGCACAGTGTGGTAAAAATCAGCCCGGAGGCCAGCAGCACATACCGGTTCTCGTACGACTTCTGGGCAAGTTCTGCGCTCCCTTGCATAATGGATGAGGCAATTTCGTTGTCCGCCATCTTATCCTGCATCTCTTCCATTTCCTCGGCCTGTTTCGGTGAAGCAGTGAAGAATCCCCAAAGGGCACCCACGTAGGCGAGCCCGCAACCGATAAAGGTCAGAATAGTGAGGACATTGAGCATAGGAGGCAGTTTGGATGGCTGCTCCGTAAAAACTTCGCGATCCTGGTTATACGTATCCATGTTTTTTTGGAGCGAAAGATAACCGCAATTCGGTTGTGAAGCAATATTCCCTCCATGGTTTCGCTGGCCCGCTTATTGTAAACCCGTATCACGTCGGATCACCCCCGGTTTGCAGTGGTGCCCTAACATTTTGGAGGATATGAAGTATTTGATAATTGCAGCAGTTGTTATCGTGATCGTAGCGGTGATCATTGTCCTGATCTACCGGAACCGCAAATCCGTGCCGGTGCCCGCGGCAGGATGGCAGCTTTTTGATGCCGCGACCCAAACGATCTCCGATACCACGGTGCACCAGAGAATGAGTGGCGTGTATACCATCACAAAAGGGAATGAGCACTTCGGGGACCTGGCAGTCCTGAAATGGACGTGGACGCGGCATGGACAGGATACGGTATACTACCTCTCCATGTTTTGCCAGAAGGACGGCACCCACATCATTTGTGAGGGCAGGAGTGTTAACGACCAGTTGCTGTTCAAAGGCTATTGGCGCAGCATGCACGATGAGAACACGGGTACCGCGCACTTCACTGTTTCCCGAACTAACGGCGCCGCATACCTGCTTGGTAAAGGCGAGGCCGTTGATACGCCAGGCATTGCGATCGAAGGTTCATGGACCAGGGGTGACGATTCCGCACGCCAGGAGGTAGCGCTCCGGTACCAGCGCCCGCTGTTCGCAGGTGAGTCATTCGAGATCATCGGCCATCGTGGCGGCGGCAGGAATACAGAACGGTTGCCTGCTTCTGAAAATTCCGTTGAAATGGTACAGATGGCGTCGAGGCTCGGCGCCACCGGTGTTGAGATAGACGTACAGACGACAAAGGACGGGGTGCCGATCATTTATCATGATCCGACGATCAATATGCGGCTGGTAAAGGGCAAATGGATACCCGGGCATGCAACAGATACGTATACGTGGGCGGAGATCCGCGAGATGAAGCTGAAGAACAATGAACGGATCCCGGAGCTTCGGGAAATGCTTGATACCATCATCAATTCAACGCCCCTCCGCTTTATCTGGCTTGACATTAAGACGACCGGCGCACTGCCCCTGATCAGCGAGATCAGGGCCGAGTACGAGCAGAAAGCACGTGCCGCCGGCCGGAAGGTGGAGATCGTCCTGGGCATCGCCAACGAGGAAGGCGTGGCGCGGTTCGTAGCCTTGCCAGGGTATCAAAACATCCCGTCGCTCTGCGAGCTGGACCCGCCCGTCGTGCAGCGGATGAATGCCCGCATCTGGGCTCCACAGTGGACCAACGGACTGGAGCGCGCCCAGGTGGAGGAGGTGCAGGCACAGGGACGACGCGTTTTTGTGTGGACCCTGGACGATGATGAGGATATCCGGGAATTCATGCACCAGGGCGACTATAACGGAATTGTAACAAATTACTGCTCGGCGGTGGCGTTTCATTTCTATTCACGCCAGCGCTAATGTTTGGGGGATGTTAAGATACAGCGCGGGGGGAAGTTAAGACGGAAAAAGGGTGTTCCTTCGTGCAACGTAAACGGGTGCCACCCGGTCTGTGTGGCGTACCGCTGGTACGGAAATTTCAGCAAACAACCAGGTCCACATGATTCAGAAGCTATTCGTCTTCTTTATGGCAGCATTTTCTGCGTTAACAGTGAACGGCCAGCAGGAGCCTCCCGGCGAACGGGTCATCGCATTTGCAAGCGATACCCAGGCCCCGATGTGGGTGGAGACCATCCTGCTGCGTTCCAGGCAGAATAAAACGGCAACGCGCCTGCTGTTTGAAGATGTTGCCCGCCGGCAGCCAGCTTCCCTTTTCATCCTGGGCGACGTTGTCAACCTGGGCTACAGCGAGCGCCAGTGGAAGCCGATCGACCGCTACCTGGAGCACCTGCGGACAAAGGACATTCCTGTTCATGCCATCCTGGGCAACCACGAAGTGATGGGCCGGGCGCGTGAAGGCGAACGAAAGTTCCAGGAACGCTTCCCCAACCACAGCAGGACAGGATTTGCAGAAGTTATTGACTCAGTGGCCGTGATCCTGCTGAATTCGAATTTCAATACGCTGACCCGCGCCGAAAATGAGCAGCAGGTCAAATGGTATCGCGAAACGCTTGCGGCATTTGATGCTGACAGCTCGGTTCGTTGCATCATCACCACCTGTCATCATTCACCGTTTACCAACAGCAAAATCGTGAAGCCTTCGAACGAAGTGCAGGAGCGGTTCGTGCCGCTATACCTGGCGTCCAGGAAAAGCCAGCTGTTCCTGTCGGGCCATTGTCATGCTTTTGAACATTACCGCGTCAAAGGCAAGGATTTCATGGTGATCGGCGGCGGCGGTGGGCTCAACCAGCCACTGCGGCAGGGGATTGGTACCCTGGCGGATCTTGCCCAGGACTACAAACCGCTGTTCCATTACATCACCGTAAAGAGAATTGACGACCGCCTGCACGTTTCATCCGTGCATATCCGGGAAGACTTTACGGCCTTCGAGGAAGGGCAGGCGTTCGACATCAACAGCCAGACAGAGGCAGCATACACACACCTGAACCACCTGCCGGGTTCGTCAACAGCCGGGCCTGCTCCTTCGCAGAAACAATAGATTTTAGATATTCGTTCTCACTTTTTGGTATTTATTTTGAATTTTTTGGATGGAGTGATCCGTCATGAGCACGAAACCGATACACCACATTTTACTAGCGGATGATGATGCCGATCACGCCGAGTTATTCAGGCGCACGGTGCACCGGCTGGATCCCGATCTTAAAGTTTCTCATGTTTCAGATGGCGAAGCGCTGTTTATTTTCCTGCATATGAATGCGGTGGACCTGCTGTTCCTTGACCTGAACATGCCCTGCAAAAATGGCTATGAATGCCTGCAGGAGATACGCCGGGACCCGCACCTGGCAGATCTTCCCGTGATCGTGTACAGCAGTTCATCGCACATGACCGATATCCAGAAATCATTTATTCACAGGGCTGACTTTTACATGGTGAAGCCTTTCAACAGTGAACACCTGCGCACTGCTTTGCAATCCATCCTTTCAGAGAATTGGAGAGAAGCACCTTCTATCAGGCACCACTATTTTATCAACAACCGGTTTGTGCCTTTTACAGCAACCGCTTAATCCGTATTGTTCACCAGGATCAATTCAAATATAACCGTATCACTTCTGTTCGGAATAATTTTTGCTGCCCATCGCCATCAATTCATTGCAATGCAGGACTGGAACTCAATGGACGTGGATGCTCTCCGCGAACTGTATCACAAAGAGGCTGAGGAGCTGAAGGCTTCACTGCTGCGCGGGGCTTTGTGGGACGAAGT
>DASUVB010000230.1:0-2349 GCA_036373835.1 Flavisolibacter sp.
ATCATTCCCGTATATTTCTCGGGAACATGAAAGTCGATCTGGAGACCCGACGTTTTCTGGATCGTCGTAATGGTGGTTTGAGGCGTTACGTATGCACCGGTGCTGATATTTTTCAGGCCAAGCTTGCCCGTGAAGGGCGCCCGGATCTCCGTCCTGGAGATGTCTGTGCGGATGATATCGAGGTCCGCTCGCAGGTTGCTCACCTGCAACGCGGTCACATCATAATCCTGCTTGCTGATGCCACCGATCTTCAGCAGCTGCTCATACCGTTCCTCGTTGGCGCGGGCGATGCGCAGCTGCACTTCGAGCTTCCGTCGCTGTGCCTGGAGGTCCCCATCATATAATTTTGCTATCAGTGTGCCTTTTCCCACAATGGCTCCTTCGCGGATATTCAGGTATGTAACACGGCCCGACAATTCGGGATGGATCTCCGTTGATTCGCCGGCCACGATCGTCCCCGAAACTTCGATGGCGTCACTGATGGTTTCAGTCCGGACAATGTAACCGTCTACGCGGGCAGGGGGGCGCTGGCCCGAACTCTGTTGTGCCGTCACCTCCTTCTTTCGCTTGGAGCTGCATGAGGTGACTCCGGCAGCTAGAACGACAAGGGAGATCAGCAGGGTTATTTTCAACAGGTGACTCATAACGGCAAAAATAGATGAACTGAAATCAAGGTTGTAACACCGGTTTCAGCAAATTTGTTAAGAATGACTGGCGGATCAGGTGCTGGTAACTGAAAGTTGCTGCCGGATCCGGTTCGCCCTGTGAATCAGATCCTGTGTTTCTGTACTGAGGATCGTCACATGTCCCATTTTTCTCCCGGGCTTTGTCTGCAGCTTGCCATAGATATGAACAAATGCGTTGTCAGTCTTCAGTACCTCCTCCAGTCCTTCGTACCTGGCCGTGCCATTGTGATGATCACTGCCGATGATATTCACCATAGCGGAAGGCATCAGGTATTTCGTGTTTCCAAGCGGGTAGTTCAGGATGACGCGCCACAGCATGTCGAACTGGGAGCTGTAATGTGCTTCAATGGTATGGTGCCCGCTGTTGTGAACCCGCGGCGCTGTTTCATTTACATACACTTCATCATCCTGGTCGATGAAAAGTTCCACGGCAAAGATGCCGGGTGAATGGAAGTTACGGATTACCGAAAGGGATATCGCTTCCACCTTCCAGAATGTCTCCTGCGGTATTGCAGCGGGGCATATTTGGTAATCGAGCTGGTTCAGGTCCTGGTTGAAGACCATTTCGACCGGTGGGTACAAGGCGGTCCTGCCATCCTGGCCCACCGCGATGATCTGCGCGATCTCTTTTTTTACACGGATCTTTTTTTCGAGGACGCTGTGCTCGTCAAACCCTTTTTCCGCCAGCGACAGCGATTCGATCATCAGCACACCGCGCCCGTCATAACCCCCTTCGGCCAGTTTTTGTACGCCGGGAAGCAGTTTTTCCCACAGGTGTATCTCGCGCTTCGAATGGATGATGGCAAATTCCGCGGTAGGGATGCCATGTTCGAAATAATACTGCTTCTGGAAAGCTTTGTTCGTGATCAGGCGGAGGACAGACGGCTTCGGGTAGATCCGCTTTCCTTCCCGTTCCAACTTTTCCAGGGCATCGATGTTAACGTTCTCGATCTCGACGGTAATTGCGTCCAGGTTTTTTCCGAACTGGTACACGGCATCAAAATCGCGGATGCTTCCCTTGACAAAATAACGGCACAGGTGGGCAGCCGGGCATTCATCGTCGTTCTCCATCACATGTGTTTCTACGGGGTAATTCGCGGCAGCCTGCAGCAACATCCGTCCGAGTTGTCCACCGCCCAGGATCCCAACTTTAAGCATAAGCAAATGTAACGGTTTGATATTTCCGGAACATGGGATCACCGGCCGCCGCGCGTGCTTATTCAACCCGGAGGCGCTACGGCAGGCTTCATACCTTTGCAGTTACATTCCATGCGCCGCATCAAATGCATGAACCATGAAGGAACTGCGTACATCAAAAGACCTGGATGCACTCATCGGGGATATCGGAGACAGGCGCGTTGTAATGCTGGGTGAAGCCTCCCACGGTACACATGAGTATTATACATGGAGAACGGCCATTACAAAAAGACTTGTCACTGAAAAAAACTTCAGCTTTATTGGCGTGGAGGGTGACTGGCCGGACTGCTACCGGATCAACCGTTACGTAAAAGGTTACGCGGATGCGGGAAACTCCGTACGCGATGTGCTGAATCACTTTGACCGGTGGCCTACATGGATGTGGGCGAACTGGGAGGTGGCCGCGCTGGCTGAATGGCTCAGGGATCATAACGCCGCGCTGGGCATGGACCATAAGGTCGGGTTC
>DASUVB010000231.1:0-5751 GCA_036373835.1 Flavisolibacter sp.
CCGGAAGAAACAACAACCCGCCATTTACCTGGGCGCCAATGTGCCGTTGCAGGACACGCTGTTCCTGGTTCAGCGAAAGAGCCCGGAGTTTATCTATATGCATATCACTTCTATCACAAGACAGAAAGCATTTGTGAAGTACCTGACCGGCCTCAGGGAAAAGGCAGGGGCGTCCAGGTTATTGCTTTCAGGCGCTTCTATTCGGCTGATTTCCAACGATATGGCGGAGAACACCACCGTCTTTCCCGCGTTGCAGGAAGTCATGTCCTTTATAGATGGGCTATAATTTGTTTAACGAAAAATTTTTTTGCTTAAACAAAAACTGTTTAACTTTACAGTGCAATTAGTTAAACAAAATGAGTATTCCCGAATTCAACAACCTGGTTCTGACGCATTCCGACAGCCTCCGTCCCTTCGCCATTACCCTGACAAGGGACCCGGAATCGGCCCGTGACCTGTGCCAGGAAACACTTTACAAGGCCTTTGCCTACCGCCAGCAGTACCGGCAGGGTACCAGCATCCGGGCGTGGCTTTTCACGATCATGAAAAATGTCTTTATAAACGAATACCGCCGCTCGCTTCGGAAGCGCCGGGTTATGGAGAACGTACGGCAGCATCACCCGGTGAGTGCGCCGCCCGCTGAGCAGCAGGTGCATGTCCGCGAGATCACGGCCGCGATCCATGGCCTTTCAGATTCGGCAAAGGCCGCATGCCTGCTGTACCTGGAGGGGCACAAGTACCAGGAAATTGCCGAAGCCCTGGATGAGCCCCTGGGCACGATCAAGAGCCGCATCCATTTCGCAAAAAAGGAATTACAGAAAAAAATTGAACGTTGAATAAGTCTGCGATCGTCATAGGAGCCGGTTTTGCAGGTCTGTCCGCCGCTGCTTTCATGGCAAAGGCCGGATGGAAGGTGCAGGTGATCGAGAAAAACCCCACCGCGGGTGGCCGTGCACAGCAACTGGTGGCCGATGGCTTTACGTTCGACATGGGTCCAAGCTGGTACTGGATGCCCGATGTGTTCGAGCGGTTCTTCGCGCATTTCGGTAAATCGGTTTCAGATTATTATTCGCTGGAACGGCTGGATCCTTCGTACCGCATTTACTGGAAGGAAGGTTATTCTGATATTCCCGCCGACTACGACGAGCTCCGTGATTTGTTTGAATCCCTGGAGCCGGGCAGCGCAGCGCGCCTGGACAAATACCTGCAGGAAGCATTTGTAAAGTACCGCATCGGGATGCAGCAACTGGTGTACAAGCCCGGGCTTTCCTTCACCGAATTCCTGGAACCTGAAGTACTGCGTAATATTTTCAGGCTCGACATTTTTACATCGATCAGGAAGCACGTTGCTTCACATTTCAACAATGAAAAGCTGCGGATGCTGATGGAATTCCCGGTGCTGTTCCTTGGCGCCCTTCCGCAAAATACACCGGCCCTGTACAGCCTGATGAATTATGCCGACATGGTGGGTGGAACGTGGTATCCCAACGGGGGAATGTTCTCGGTGGTGAAAGGCATGCAGCTGCTGGCGCAGGAACTGGGTGTTACATTCCAATTCAACGAATCCGTACAATCTATTTCAACGGCCTCCGGCCGTGCAGATGCCGTCATTACCGATAAGGGCATTTATACAGCGGATGCCGTGATCAGCGGGGCGGATTATCATTTTACGGAATCGCTGCTACCGCAAAACAAGAGGACATATTCTGAAAAATACTGGGACCGCAGGGTGCTTGCACCGTCGTGCCTGATGTATTATATCGGTCTCAACAAGCGGTTGGATCACATGCAGCACCATTCACTGTTTTTTGATGTGCCCTTTGGGCCACACGCCGATGCCATTTATAAACATCCGCAGTGGCCCGGTGAACCTTTATTTTATGCAAGTGTTTCGTCTAGGACAGATAACACGGTTGCGCCGCCGGGTTGTGAAAACCTGGTGGTGCTGATCCCGGTGGCGTCAGGGCTGGAAAAGGATACACAGGAGACGAGGGAATATTATTTAGGCAGGGTGATTCAAAGACTGGAGCAGCACACAGGAACATCCATTTCTGACGCCATCATTTTCAAAAAGTCATTTTCAGTTTCCGATTTTGAGTCGGCCTACAATTCCTACAAGGGGAATGCATACGGGCTGGCCAACACCATGAAGCAGACCGCCATCTTTCGTCCTTCCTGCCGGAGCAGGAAACTTTCGAACCTTTTTTACACCGGGCAGTTTACTGTGCCCGGGCCGGGAGTTCCACCAAGCCTGATAAGCGGTGAGGTTGTATCAGCAGCGGTGTTAAAAACATTCAAACATTAACGATGACCATCGGATTATTTCACAAGGTGAGCTTTGAATGCAGCAGGATCATTACCAGTACGTACAGCACTTCATTTTCGTCTGCCATCCGCCTGCTGCACCGCCAGTTGCAGACGCCTGTATACAACATTTACGGCATGGTACGCCTCGCCGACGAGATCGTGGATACATTTCACGATCACGACAAGAGTGCGCTGCTCGAACGGCTGAAGACTGATACATTTGAAGCCATCGAGAAAGGCATCAGCACCAACCCGGTGCTGAACAGCTTCCAGCAAACGGTGAACCGCTACCACATCGACCACCACCTGGTCAATGCTTTTTTCCGGAGCATGGAGTCCGACCTGGCGAACAACCGGTACGACCGGCAGGGTTACGAAGAATACATTTACGGGTCGGCTGAAGTGGTAGGCCTGATGTGCCTGCATGTTTTCTGCGAAGGAAACAGTTCGCTGTACCGTAAGCTGGAGCCTGCTGCCCGTGCGCTGGGTGCAGCTTTTCAGAAAGTGAACTTCCTGCGAGACATCCAGTCCGATTTCAATGACCTGTCGCGGATGTATTTTCCTGGGTGCGACTTCCAGAACTTTACCCAGTCGGACAAGTATGCCATCGAATCGGATATCGAAAATGATTTCCACAACGCGTACCGTGGAATTGTGCAATTGCCCATGAAGGCCAGGTTTGGAGTGTATGTTGCCTATAAATATTATTCGTCACTGTTCGGGAAGATCAAGAGCGCACCGCCCCAGTTAATCCTTCGCCGGCGGGTGCGGATCCCTTCGTACCAGAAGGCGCTGATCCTGCTGCGCGCGGGTGTGAAAAATAGTTTACGTTTGATCTAATCACTAAGCATGAACACTGAAGTTGTACTTGTTGACGATCAGGACCGGGAACTGGGCACCATGGAAAAAATGGAGGCGCACCGGAAGGGCGTGCTGCACAGGGCGTTCAGTGTTTTCATATTTGACGCTGCCGGTCGTATGCTGTTGCAGCAACGGGCCGCCGGCAAGTATCACGGCGGGCTGTTATGGACCAATGCCTGCTGCAGCCACCCGTACCCCGGGGAAACGGTCGCTTTTGCTGCAAAGCGCCGGTTGTTCGAAGAGATGGGGTTCATCACACCCATTGAAGAGATCTTCGCTTTTATATACAGGGCCGACGTGGAAAATCAACTGGTTGAGCATGAGTATGACCACGTATTCGCCGGTCAGTGGGAGGGCGCCATCAGGCCTGACCCCCTGGAAGTAGCGGGTTTTGTTTTCAAAGAAATGGAAACGATCCGCAGGGAGCTGAAAGAAGAACCGGCGAAGTTCACTTCGTGGTTCCGCATCGCTTTTCCGCGTATTGAAAAATGGTGGCAGGAACGCTACGGGCAAAACGGTAAAAATACTGATCTATGATCACCGCAATTCTTTACATAGCGATCATTCTTGTAACATTTGTTGTTATGGAAGGCATCACATGGCTGACGCACAAGTACGTCATGCATGGCCTGCTGTGGTTCCTGCACCGTGACCATCACCAGAAGGAGCCCGGGTTTTTCGAGAAGAACGACTGGTTCTTTGTCATCTTCGCCGTTCCCAGTATGCTGATGATATGGTTTGGCACTACCGGCAGTAACTGGTGGCTGCAGGCTACCGGGTTTGGGATCATGCTGTATGGCGCGGCGTACTTCCTGGTGCACGACGTCATCATCCACCAGCGGTTCAAATGGTTCAGCAGGAGCAGGAACACGTACGTGCGTGCGATCCGCTGGGCGCACAAGATGCACCACAAACACCTCGACAGGCATCATGGCGAAAGCTTCGGCATGCTGCTCGTGCACCGCAGGTACTGGCAAAAGGTCCGGCGGGATAAGATGCTCATGGCCGCAAAGAAAGTTGCGTACGCACCTGAATGAACATACCTTAATTTGATGCTGCGTGACTCATGACTACGATTATATCATTGCGGGCGCAGGATGCGCAGGTCTCAGCCTCTCCATGCACATGCTGCAATCCGGCCTGCTGGCGGATAAGAAACTGCTGATCGCCGATCCATCCGGGAAAAGCAGTAATGACCGCACCTGGTGTTTCTGGCAACAGGACAAAGACCTGTTCGAGCCTGTTGTGCACCACCGCTGGTCGCGGCTTCAAATGCACACGCCAACCCAATCGCAGCAACTGGACATTCAACCTTACGAATACAAGATGATCCGCGGCGCGGATTTTTATGCATATTGCCTGGAAGAGATCCGCCGGCATCCGCAGGTGACGTTCAGCAACCATTCTGTGGAGCATATTGTAAACCATGGCGATCATGCCGAAGCAACAGTTGGCGGAAACACCTTAACTGCTGGTTACGTGTTCAACAGCATATTTCGGAAACCCTCCGTGTTATCAGTGAAAGATATCTGGATGCTGCAGCATTTCCGCGGCTGGCTCATAGAGACGGAAGACGACACTTTTGATGCATCTTCGGCCGTGCTGATGGATTTCCGCGCCGACCAGCAATACGGAACAGCATTCTGTTACGTGCTGCCGTTGTCACGCCGTCAGGCATTGGTGGAGTACACGCTTTTTACACCATCGCTGCTTCAGCATCACCAGTATGAAGCTGCGTTACGCGCATATATTGAGCAGCACATGGGTGTTTCAAAATATCATGTGCGGGAAACCGAAACGGGCGTGATCCCGATGACCAGTTTTGCGTTCCCGCAGCAGGAGGGAAGGATCGTGCATATCGGTACTGCCGGCGGCCAGACCAAGGCTTCAACGGGATATACTTTCAATTTTATCCAGAAGCATAGCAGGAACCTGGTCCGCAGCCTGATGGCGGAGGGTGCTGTCCGGCCACGAAGAAGAAGTTCACGGTTTGCATTTTATGACGCCGTGCTCCTGGAAGTGTTGAAGAGGAACAGTGTTCCGGGTCCTGCAATTTTTGCAGGCCTTTTCGGGAAGAACGACGTTAGATCTGTTTTCAGGTTCCTCGACAATGAGTCCTCGCTGCGCGATGACATGAAAATACTGTCATCCCTGCCTGCGCTGCCCTTCATGAAAGCAGCCATGCGCCACATCTTTTAATTGCTGTACTGGCGGATCACCTCTACCAGCTTCTGCGCAGGTATCACGCCCGACTGCCGCCATTTGATCTCGCCATCCCGGAACAGGATCAGCGTGGGAACTCCCTGTATACCAAATTGCTGTGCCGCTTCAGGGTTGCGATCCACATCCACTTTGATGATCGTCGCCTTGTCCCCGACAGCATCCTTGGCCTGCTTCAGGATCGGCGGCATCATCTTGCACGGTCCGCACCACTCTGCATAGAAATCCACCAGCACGGGCTTGCCTGATCGTATGATTTCCCTGAAACTGCTCATTGTTTTCTTTAACGATCGCACAGAACATACCAGAATCGGCGAACTGACAAAAAGTTAGGATGGTATAATTATTTACTTTTATTGGCAA
>DASUVB010000232.1:0-4917 GCA_036373835.1 Flavisolibacter sp.
CTGGCGCGGCAAGGGCTGGGTATGCCAGGTAGACAATACGATCGAAGGATTTTCCATCGTGGACCTGAACAGCCACAATGTATGGGCGCTGTTCGTGCACCCGCAGAGCGAGGGAAAGGGCATCGGCAGCCTGCTCCATCATGTAATGCTCGACTGGTATTTTTCACAGACGCGCGAAACGCTGTGGCTCAGCACCGCTCCGCACACGCGGGCGGAAACCTTTTACCGGAAGAAAGGCTGGGCTGAAGCAGGCATGCACAACGCGCGCGAACTCCGTTTCGAAATGACAAGCAGTCATTGGAAGTCCATCCGCGGCCGCGATTAATTTTTCAGGATCGTGAATTCCACCCTGCGGTTCAGCTGGCGGTTTTCATCGGTGTCATTCGCCACCACCGGCATGGTTTCACCGTAGCCTTTTGAAATGATCCGTGACGGTTCGATCCCCTTCGACAGGATGTATTCCATCACCGAGCGGGCGCGGTTGTCGCTGAGGCGATAATTATAATCGTCCGATCCGTAGCTGTCGGTGTGCGCGCTCATCTCGATCTCAATGGCAGGATTCTCCTTCAGCAGCTTCACCACGCGGTCAAGCTCCACGAAGGATTCCGGGCGCAGGCTCCATTTGTCAAAGTCGAAGAATACATTATTCAGCCTGACCACCTGCCCGATCTCGATCGGCACCAGGTACAGGTCTTTATGAATTTCCTTGTAGCCGGCCTTCACCAGGGAATCGAGGTTCAGGTTTTCCGAGACCGCGAAGAATTTGTCGGCGGAGGCACGGATGCTGTAGTTCTGGTCGTAGGGCAGCACGATCTTGAAAGCGCCGTCGGCCGGGTTGGAAACTCCATTGCCCGCGATGGTACCGTCGGGCAGCGTTTCATACACCAGCGACGCGCTTAATGGCTGCTTTGTTTTCGCGTTGAACACGTTGCCGTGCACGAGGACCACGGGGTTGGGTTTTTCTTTTTCCAGCAGCTTCACGCGTACGATATCGCTTTCGCCATACGACTGCAGGAAGGTGCTCATGTACGCGTATTCGCCCCCGGCATCAAGCGTAAAGAAAGCATCCCAGTCTTCGGTGTTGATCGGGGTTCCCAGGTTTACGGGATCACTCCATTTCTGCCAGGTGTTGTCGAGGCGCTTCGTCATCCAGATATCGTTATCGCCCACACCACCGGGTCGGTTGCTGCTGAAGTACAGCGTCACACCATCCGGTGCCAGGTAGGGTGTCATTTCATTGCATTTCGCCAGGTTGATCTTTTTGCCGATGCTTTTGGGCTCACTCCACGTGCTGTCCGGTTGCAGGAAGCACACATAGATATCATTATCGTATCCACCTTTAACGTCGGTCATGTACAGCAGCAGCGTTTGCGCGTCGTGGGCCATCGTGGCGCCTGACTGCCGGCCGCGGTCGTACTTGTGGTAGTTTTTGATGTGCAGCATTTGCGGTTTTCCCCAGCGGCCATTCTTTTGACGGTAACACATGCTGACGCCATTGCCGAAATAATCTCCATCCACGAAGGCGCCGCGGATCAGGATGCGGTTGTTGTCCGGCGACATCCAGTACACCGCGTTGTAGTGCGTCGTATTCAGCGGGTAACCCAGGTGTACTGCTTCGCCCCAGCGCCCGTTGGAGTCGCGTCGCGAATACCAAATGTCCTGCGAATTATTAATGGAAGCATACATGGTATTCAGGGGATGGTTCTCGCAGATAAAGAACAGGTGGTTGCCATCTGCCGATATGGTCGGGCGCAATTCCGCCAGCTCTGAATTGATGTTCAGGCCAATATTTTCAATCTTGATGATGGTGCTAGCGAAGATGACATTCTCCTTCTGGGGCTTCAGCACTTCCGAAGTATCCTGCGAGGGCTGCGCGGCCGCGCACATGGCGCATACAAAAGCCAGCAGGCAGCTAAAACCTTTTTTCATCGGGTTGGATTTGGGGAATAATGATAGAAAATTTTTCCCAGCTTTTATAATCGGGGGCACGATTTGCGCGTGACAGGGCGGGCAGGACCAGCATATCCTGCTGGAAGTCAATGCTGGTGCTGCCTTTAACGAAACAATCTCCCCGTCTTATGGGAATTTTTAAGATATTAGAGGATACGCATTACTTATGAAATCACGTCTTTCCGCCAGGTATGTATATGTTCTGGCCCTTTCAGCCGTTTTTCTCTCCTGCAAAAAATCAGATGATGACGAGCCCGGGCCGCCGGATTTCAGCCCCATGACGGCAGGCAGCACGTGGACCTACCAGCCTTCGCAGGGGGCTGCATATACACTGACTGCGACGAATCGCGATACGCTGATCGGCAGCCGGAATTACCGTGTGATCTCCAGCACTACCGGCATGAATCAATACTGGGCGAAGAACGTAAACGAGTACTACAAGTTCGGCGTGGTGCCTGGTACAACCGGGAGTGGTATTGAGGAACTGTACCTTAAGGACAACCAGCCTGTAAATACTATCTGGCAGTCGAACCAGGTGTTTAACGTTCCGGGTGTTCCGATACCAATTGTTGCAACACTTAAGTACACCATTAAGGGTACGGGACTTTCCAGGACCGTCAATAGTGTTACATACGATAATGTTATCCAGGTGCGCCTGGATGTTTCCGTCGCCACGCTCGGTTCCCTGGGGGGCGGCGACGCTTGGTATGCCAGCGGGGTAGGAATGATCGAGAACAACCTGCAACTGGCATACGGTACCACGCAGATCGCCAATTCCGCGGAGATACTTACGGCGTACCACATCCAGTAGCCCTTCCAGGCCTTTGGATTTGGTACACTTTTTTGATGGTATGAGGTATGAGAGGCATTGTGATGTGTTTAATGATGGTGATGCTCAGCGTATCCGTAAGTAATACAAAACGCTCCGTACGTGCCTTCAATCCCGACAATAAGATTTTCCTGATCACGCTTGACGGCTTCCGGTGGGAGGAAGTGTTTCGTGGTGCTGATTCAGCACTGGTGCATGATCCTTCCGTTACGACAGATACATCACTCACGCGCGCGATGTTCTGGGCAGACACAGAAACTGCAAGACGAAAAAAACTGCTTCCCTTTTTCTGGAATGTCGTGGCAAAGCATGGCCAGCTGTATGGCAACCGCATTTACGATAATAAGGTGAATGTCTCGAATCCGTATTCGCTTTCCTACCCGGGCTACAATGAACTGCTGACCGGGAGCGTCGACATCAGCATCTACGGCAACTCGAAAAAAGAGAACAGCAACCGCAACATCCTGGAACTGATCAACAGCAGCCCGCAGTTCGCCGGCAAGGTGGCCGCATTCACTTCGTGGGACGTGTTTCCTTACATCCTGAACAGTGAGCGGAATACCTTTTACATCAACAGCGGACACCAGAAAATTGAAAATGCCGATCCCGGAAAGGAAACATCCATCCTCAATAAAATTCAGTCACAGCTCGCTGGCGAAAAACGGCCAACGCGGTATGATGAGCTGACCTTTATCGCGTGCAGGGAATATCTCCTGAAAAATAAACCCTCGGTTCTGTTTCTGAGTTTCAGCGGAACCGATGATGCCGGCCATGAAAAAAAATACGACCAATATCTGCAGCAGGCGAATAATGCTGATCGCATGATCAGTGAACTCTGGCGACTGGTGCAATCGATGCCTGAATACCGGGACCGCACCACCTTCATCATTACAACGGATCACGGCCGCGGGAACAAGAAATCAACCTGGTCTAGGCATGGTTTCCTCATTTCGGGATCGTCGCAGACATGGTTTGCCCTGTTGGGCAACAGCATCGTTCCGGGGGGTGAAATAAAGACACCCAACCAGGCTTATCAGAAGGACATAAAATCCCTGATTATGGAAATCCTTACCCGTAAGGACGGGACTTTGCCGGATGGGACCGGTTCATCACGATGAATTACAGTCAATCAATGTTTTAGGCATCATTTTTTCGGCATTAAACCCGGAAAAATGTGTGTTATGGCAGACAAGCAACCGGGCACGGGCGCCCGCGATCATAAGGCAAAACCAGGGGCGGCAGCGCATAGTGAAAGAGGAAATCATACAAAGGTTTCCATGGACAACCGGTCCCGGCAAAAGAAACAAACCAATCGCAGTGCAGGCAATGATCCGGCACGTGGTTGATTTATTGTTCACTTAAAATCTCAATTATGGCAGACAATTCAAGACGTCAGGGAAACATCCCTGAAGAAAACCAGAGAAGCAGTGAAAACAGGGGTCTCGGAAGACACCAACAAGGTCAGCAGGGCCAGCAGGTTCCGCAGGATCAGACAGTTTCCACAGAGAATACAGGAACTGAACGTGGCGGTCTGAACAGGTCTTACGGCCAGCAGGAAAAGCAGTCAGGAAACCTGGGCAGAAACAGGCAGGAAAATATGACTCCTTAATTCTGAATGATGGCAGAGCATGTAAAAGGACAGGATAAGCAGAAGCGCTTTCCTGAAGAGGAAAAGGTTTCAGGTACACGTGGCCGCCAGAACGCTTCAGGCAGCCGAGGTGGTCTCAATGAGATGGACGATGAATCCCTGACAGTTGACAGGGGAACTCGTGTGGAGAGAGGGTCAGGGATCAAGACAAAGAACAGTGTTACCGGCAGCGATTTCGACGGCCAGGTATCTGAATAAACCAGTACGATAAATCCTTGCCTGCAGCACAGCCTGCTGCGTGGCGGGGATTTATTTTATGCCACCTGCATTCTTTGCTGATTTCGTTCCACATTTCCTTTACAGTTTCATTCAAAGACAAAAAGACCATCCCCATCTGTAACGCAATTGCGGCGATTTCCATCAGGCATAATGTTTTATATAATACCTGAGCTCTTATTATTCAGTAATTAAAAAATTTACAGTTATGGCAGAGAACAGAAATCAAGATCAGGAAAGAAACACTAACCAGGGGAATCAATCTCAATCTGGT
>DASUVB010000233.1:0-5482 GCA_036373835.1 Flavisolibacter sp.
TTCCCATGTGCCAGGGCTGTTCCGGCAGTTGTCAGGATCACATAGTCTATTTTGCCGGCTAAACCCGTTTCCAGTTCATACTCCACCTGGTTCCTGTCCTGCCGGGTAATGGTGGCTTTCAAACCACTGTGATCCGTGCGCGTTACCATGATCGTATGACTAAGTGCCGCCTCGCCGCCTGGATTTACCTGCCTGATCCGGTAAAATGCTTTCTCCGGCGGGTATACATCTTCAAATGTATATAGGGGGAAGTGCCCCGCCTTCGGCTGTACGGTACCGATAGGAGCAAAGCTGCTCCCGTTTTCAGAACGTTCCACCTGGTACAACAGGGCTCCGTTGTTGATGGAATTCCATTTCAGTTGGTTGGTTGAACTGGTTTTCCACCCGGAAAAGTTTTTGAAAGATGCCGCATCCAGCACGCCGTAGATATTGATGCCCGAGATGGAATACCTGCAGTTGGATCCTGCCATGCCGTCAATGGCAACATACACCTTTGTGCCGGCTGTGAGCACCGGTGTGGTGGCCTGGACAAATGTGCCGGATCCGGATTCACAATTCAGGTTAGTCAGGCTGCCGCAGTTACCGGTGAAGAAGCCGATCTGGAAGCCACTGTTGTTATTGCCTGCACCGTTATCGCAATAGATATTGCTGATGTTGATCACGCATGACCCGTTCGATGCTACGATGAACTGGTAAAATGCGGTATTCTCCAGCGTAAAGGCGCACAGCTGGCTTGGGAAGACTTCCGGACCGCCCGTATGACATGCATTGTTGTCGGTGATTGCCGTGGTCGAGATGGAAAAAGCTCCCGCACAATCATCATTTGCCGGGACATGGTGCTGGCCGGCAATACGGATGTTACATTGTGTGCTCGTCTTGATACGGAGGTAATAAGTCTGGTTCGGTGCCAGTGCATACGTTTCAGACGGTGCCCACAACCCTGTGCCGTCATCGAAGCACATGCTGGAAGCAGTTTGCAATGCCTGGCCGCCATTACAGGATGTATACATGGCAATTTCGCATGGCAGTCCGTCCGATGTGGTAATATTCAGCAACGGGCAACTGGCAGCGGCATTCGTAGTGAATGAAAACCATGTCACCGGCGTGGCGCCATTATCCGTGCAGACGACATTAGCACCTGTTGTTGATGTGGCCGGGTAAATTGTGGAAACGCCGTTCAGCGTCAGTGGTATCGCGGTACCACAGGTAGTGCCCTGGCCGCGCACGGCAAGGACGGTAAGTAGACATAGGGTTAGCAACAGGACCAGGCTTCTCATGGCCGAATATTGGATTCCTCTAAAATTACGGCGAGCCTGCATCGGATGCAATGAAATCGTAAAGAATCATGTGGTTGCAGGGGTTTTTTTATCCAGATTGCGGACAATTTCTGGTAAACTCCTAGGGGTTTTTACCATAAGCTGGCAAGAATTTTTTAGGGATACCGGTATGCCGGTAAATTATTCTACCATATCACTGAAGAACTGGCAGGATTTCAGGCAGTTCATACCTAAATTTTCCGAGAACTGGGCATTCAGGGGACAGGCGAACGCTTCCTGGGTGTTGAATAATGCGATTGAACGGACAGCGTTCATCCATTTCTACAAGGGTATTGAGGCAAACTTTGTTTCCGAGTTCCAGCGCGGTGCCCGCAATTACCTGAGCCGCGATGAAACCCCCGGCCACCTCATTGAATGGCTGGCCCTGATGCAGCATCATGGCGCCCCGACCAGGCTACTCGACCTTACGAAGTCGCCATTTATCGCTGCGTATTTCGCATTCGAGATTTCCGATGACAGGCCGGACCACAGGGTATCAGTGTGGTGCATCAATACAAGCTATCTGCGAACGCGCGCGATCGAATTATTATCAGAGCACTTTGGTGAAGCGCTGGCGCAAAGCAGCAACCTCATTAACGAATCGCTGTTCGAAAAGATCTTTTACGAAAATGACAGGCAACTGGTATTTCCGGTAGAGCCATTCCGCATGAACAAGCGGTATTCCCTGCAACAATCCATTTTTGTCAGCACGGGAACCTCTGAGGCGCCTTTTATGCAACAGATCCTGTTCCTGGGCGAGGATCTTGACAAGGCCGTGGTCAAGATCGAACTTCCCGCATCGTGCCGCAGCGAGGCGCTTCGCGACCTGCAGAAAATGAATCTTCACCGTGCGAGCCTGTTCCCCGACCTGGATGGGTATGCCATGTCATTGAGGCTGCGCTACGAATGCATGAAATCACCCCAGGATGCACTCACGGAAACGATCAGCAAGATGGATGATCCCGGCTTCCCGTTCA
Source organism: Flavisolibacter sp. (assembly GCA_036373835.1). GTDB lineage: Bacteria > Bacteroidota > Bacteroidia > Chitinophagales > Chitinophagaceae > Flavisolibacter. Next base: position 2,294 of record DASUVB010000233.1, read on the forward strand.
TTCCCTAGCTTATCAACAGGAAATCACCAGCACAAAAACCCCTATTGACTTTTTCTCTTTGACTTTATATGTTTGATGTGAGGATGCGTTGGTTTTCTTAACACATCCTTTAAAAACCGTAATGATAAATTGCAGTCCAATCATCTGAAATCCTATTGAAATGAACCTGTATCTCCGCCATATCTTCATCTACTTCGAGCAGGTGCTTCACCCCGCCAGCGGCTGGTCCGGCTCGGCAGAAAAAATTAAAAGAAAGCCTAAAAAGCAGACCGGGTCCCAGTCACTGTCGCCCGATTCCTCGAATATGAGAGGCGCCGTCAAAAAGAACGACAAGCTGCGTTATAATCCGGCGCCCTGATCCCGGTGCTTGTGCCCGAATTGTGGTACTTTCAATTGCATTTAGCACGCGTAATCCCGGGAAATGGGAGTATTAAAACAAATCGCCGAATACCTGTATCTGAGGAAGCCGGATCCTGACCGGCCGAAGACCACATTTGTAAAATACATGCATGGCATCAACCGGTTGAGCCTGTTGCTGTTTATCCTGGCGCTCATCATCCTTGTAATAAAATTGTTAAGATAACAGGCTATGGTACCGCTTCCGCCTGCACCACCGCCAGTATTTCACGCGCAGCTGTTTCGGACGCATTGCCGCCCTGACGCAGCAGCTGGTGAAGACTGGAATAATCCTGGTGCATCCGCGGGACTGCTTCCCTGTCTTCAAGGATCCTCTTCAGTTCCACTACCAGGTTCTCCACGGTAAGATCATCCTGGATGAGTTCTTTCACCAAGGGCTTATCCATGATCAGGTTCACCAGCGAGATGTATTTGATCTTTACCAGCCGCCTGGCAATGGCAAACGAAATGGCGGATCCTTTATAACAAACGACCTGGGGCACGCCGAACAGCGCCGTTTCCAGTGTAGCAGTACCGGAAGTAACAAGCGCCGCAGAAGACTCTGAAAGCAACTGGTAGGTTTGATTGGCTACCGTCGCCGTGCCTGCATAATTCTCCAGGAACTGCGCGTAAAAACTTTCTTCCAGACCGGGCGCCCTGGCAACAATGAACTGGTAAGCAGGGAAGTGCCGCGAGGCTTCCAGCATGAGCGGTAACTTTTTGGTAATCTCCTGCCGCCGGCTCCCGGGAAGAATCGCTACAATTGGTTTGTGCTGCTTCAGCCTTGGTTTTGCATGTGACAGGAAATCTTCGACGACCTGTACGAGCGGGTGTCCCACGTACACCACCTTATAATCATGTTTTTTATAGAACGCTTCCTCAAAGGGCAGGATCACCAGCATTTTGTCGACAACTTTCCTGATGGTTTTAACCCGGCTTTCCTTCCACGCCCATACCTGCGGTGAAATATAATACACCACCCGCAGCCCCTGTTCCTTTGCCCATGCTGCCATCCGAATGTTGAAACCAGGATAGTCGATCAGAACCAGCACATCCGGTGCAAAGGATGTGATGTCCGCTTTACAGAATTTCAGGTTCTTCAGGATCGTAGGCAAATTTTTGATCACTTCTGCAAAACCCATGAAGGCGAGATCGCGGTAATGCTTTACCAGCACAGCACCCTGCTGTGCCATCAGGTCGCCGCCCCAGCATCGGATGGTGGCGCCGGGATCTGCTTTTTTAAGTTCCCGCACCAGGTTGCTGCCGTGAAGGTCGCCGGATGCTTCGCCCGCGATAATGTAATACTTCATGCTGTCTTCAAAGATACCGGCTCACACGGCACCGGTACAATGGAATCGAAGCTGCAGCTGTTAAATGAACAATTTAAGGAGTAGTACGCCGATGCCGTAAAGCAGCGTAATGGCAAAGATGCCTTTTGCGGTCCTGTCGCGATGCGTATTGATGTAATAAGTAAACAGGGCAATATTTCCAACAAGGCACCACACACCGAAGAAGGTGATCAGCTGTTTCTGGTTGAAGAACCTGGAAACGAATTCGGAAAATTCCAGGTATGAAAATTTAAAAAGGTAGATCAGCACAAAAACAATGAACGGGGTGATGAGACCGAGCAGGATGCCCATCTGGAGATTATCCTTCTTTAGAAAAAATGTCCCAGTTTTTTTCAAGTTGTTCCTTTTGTTTATAATGTGTAAGGTCAAACTGCACGGGTACTACGCTGACATAGTTGTTGGCGAGAGCCCAGACGTCGGTGTCATTACCCTCGTCGAAATTAACAAACTCTCCTGTAAGCCAGTAATACTTCCGCCCATGTGGATCATAACGCTCAATGAAGTCCTCTTCGTATTTGGCATAGGCCTGCCGGCAAACTTTTATTCCTTTTATTTCATCCACGGATGCCACCGGGATGTTCACGTTCAGCACACTGTGCTTGCCCGGGTTGTCGCGCAGCATCTGCTCCACGATGATGCGGGCGTATTTCCGGCACGCGGTAAAATCCGCGTCGAGGCTGTAATCCAGGTAAGAAAATCCAATGGATGGAATACTTTCAATCGCTGCTTCCACGGCGGCCGACATCGTGCCGGAATAAATGACGTTGATGCTGTGATTGGCACCGTGGTTGATGCCGCTTAGGCAGATATCCGGCTTGTGATGGAGGATCTTGTCCACCGCCAGTTTCACGCAGTCCACAGGGGTGCCGGTGCACTGCCATGCCTCGATCTCACCAAAGAAATTGACCTTATGCAGCCGCAGCGGTATCCCGATAGTAATGGCATGCCCCATGCCTGATTGTGCCTTGTCCGGTGCTACCACCACGATCTTACCCAGGTCCTTCACCGCCTCCACCAGGTTTCGGATACCCGGTGCCGTGATGCCATCATCATTGGTGATGAGAATTACCGGCTCTGTCTTTTCCTGTGCCATCCCTTCCTTTTGTGGGCCAAAGTTGCTCATTTTATGCATATCAAATTTTACACCGTTGCAGGTTCTAAATAAATTAGTATTTTGCGGCTAAATAAGTTAGCCATGTCAGTTGCCAACAAAAACCTCAAGTACCTGCGCAAGCTGCGTGGATGGACGCAGGAGGAATTCGCTGAGAAGCTCCGGATCAAAAGATCCCTGCTGGGTGCATACGAAGAAGAGCGCGCCGAACCCCGCATCGACATCCTTGAAGTGGTTGCTGACATGTTCCGCCTCACGCTGGACGACCTGCTCCGGAAGGACCTTAGTGATAACAAGGGCAGCTATATCGCCCGGAGGAGGGCCCAGAAGCTC
>DASUVB010000234.1:0-6506 GCA_036373835.1 Flavisolibacter sp.
TGCTCCTGAATAAAGGAATCACCCTCAGCCGCCTGAAGCGTATTGATGAGGCCGAAGCGATCTACAAAGAATTGCTCGTGCGCAACCCCTATTACTCATCGGCGCACTTCCGCCTTGGCAATATTGCGGCGCGTAAAGGACAGATGGCGAAGGCCATGATGTGCTTTTTCACTTACCTGATCAGCAGCCCCTCCGGGCCGTTTCACCAGAGTGCCATCCGCATGCTGAGTGAGATCAGCAAGAACACTTCCGATGTGGCTGAGCTGGTGGAGGCACGCCAGGAACAGCCGGAGGCCAGCTTCGCGATGCTGGAACAGATCCTCTTCTCCAAAATTGCGCTCGACAAGAATTACAAGGTGCGCACCACCTTTGATGACCCGATCATCCGCCAGCTGCAGGTAATGATGGAGAAATTGCAGTATGACCCGGAGAATAATGATTTCTGGATGCAATTCTACGTGCCCTACCTGAAAAATATTTTCGAGAAAGATCACTTCCAGATGGCGGTGTATTACGCGTTCTCAAACGTGGATATTGACGACATCCAGCGTTACCTGAAAAAAAATACGAAGGAGCTGGCTGCATTTGCGACACTGGTGAACCAGGACTTCGAAAAGATCCGCAGCACCCGCGAGCTGGATTTCAACAGGCGTAAAACAGCACCGGAGATCTACCATTTCGAAGACGGTGTGCTGCTGGCGAAGGGCAGGATGAACAAGGACAAGATGGAAGGCACGTGGGAATTTTACCATTCCAACGGCAACATCAAGTCAACAGGCAGTTTCCGCGATGGAGGCAAGGATGGCAAATGGACGTATTATTTCGCCAACGGTACCATTAACGGCTACGATAACTGGAAAAGCGGCGTACAGCATGGCGAAGACATCACGTACAATAAAGATGGCGTGGTTATCGCGCGGGTTTCATTCGTTGACGGGAAGATGCACGGAGAAAGGACCACTTACTTTGCCATCGGCCATCCCAACGCCATCACGCCTTACAAAAACGGTGTAGAGGAAGGAACCTATACGGGCTTCTATTATACGGGCCGCAAACAGGTGGAAGGTGTCATGGCCAATGATGAATTCCATGGCTCATATAAAACGTTTCATGAGAACGGGCGGCCTGAAATTGTGGCGACCTATGAAAAAGGCAAACTCCAGGGCATCTACAAAAGTTTTTATCGCAGCGGGCAGCAGGAGTTTGAGGCAACCTATGTGAATGGCGAGATCGAGGGCGAAGCCACCACCTGGCATGAGAACGGCAAGGTGAAGGAAAAAGTTTCTTATGTCGGTGGTATTGCCGATGGAGAAGAACGTGAGTACAACAGACACGGCGTGCTGACGCTGAAATACCTTTACAAAAAAGGCAAATCAAATGGACTCTGCGAATATTATGATGATGACGGGATCCTGTATTCCACACTCCTTTTCGAAAATGACGTACTGAAGGAGGCCCGCTACTTCGACAAGTCCGGCAAGGTGATCAGCACCTCCACCCGGAAGAACAAGATCATCGAGGTTACGGTATATGCACCTGATGGCTTCAAGGTATCACAAACCACGTACAATGATAAGACCGAAGTGCAGGGCACGCAGACCTATTTCTACCCGTCCGGCAAGGTTAAGGAAACCAATCCGTACCAGGCCGGCCACTTGCATGGCGTGGTTACCGGCTACTTCCCGAACGGAACTAAAAGCTATGAGATCACCTACAATGAAGGAAAAAAGAATGGCCTGACCCGTTACTACTTTGTAAATGGAAAAGTAAAATCAGAATCATGGTATATGGATGACGAGATGAACGGCAACAACATCGAATACAATTTAAAAGGAAACGTCATCCAGGCAAGTACTTACCTTGGCGGAGACCTGTATGGCGTGCGCCAGTGGTTCCATGCAAACGGGCGCCTCGATGATGATGAGACATACAAGTTTGGCTGGATGTCCTCGATCAGCCAGTTCGATACTACCGGGAAAAAGCTCCATGCTTCGGTTTTCAAAAATGGTAACGGCTCCTATACCGGCAAACATTTTAATGGCAAAAAGAGCTTCGAAGGATCCCTGGTGCAGGGAAAGATGCACGGCAAGTTCACGATCTACTTTTTTGACGGTACCCCTTCCGTCGAAAAAAATTACGACCGTGGCGACATGCACGGCAACTACACGGAATATCACCATGGTGGCAGGCCGTCCACGCAGGGAACATACGAATACGGATATAAATCCGGCACCTGGAAATATTTTACAAATACCGGGCGGTTGTGGAAGGAAGAGCCTTATGTTAACGGTAACCTTCATGGCAAAGTGATCGTGTATGACCGGAACGGCAACATAGAAAAGGAAGTGCAGTACGAGGAAGGCGAAAAAACAGTAGTAAAGCGCTTTTACGAAGACGGGCAGCCTGTCTTTGTTTTTTATTACAACAACGACGAAATCGATGCTTACAGTTACGCCGGCAAGGACGCCAACTTCGTTCTCAAAACCAGGGTCATTGGCGGCAACGGCAAGATCACCACGTGGTTTAAGAACGGCCAGGTGTCTGCTGAAATGGAATATGTTGACGGCAAGCTGAATGGAGCTTATAAGCTGTACCATCCCAACGGAAAGCTGTTGTACCAGAGCAACGAGATACTTGACAATACTGACGGAAAGGAAGTTGAATTCTATGCAGACGGCACCCCGTACTCACAATACAACTATACGATCGGTGAACCCGACGGCGCCTATAAATTGTTTCACCCGAACGGCAAAGTGAAAGAAGAAGGCACCTACTATATCGGGTACTTTCATGGCCCGAGAAAAATGTATGACACAACCGGGAAGCTGACGGAGACGCAGGTATACTATTTCGGAACACTTATCAATGTTGTGAAATGACAAGACTACTGACGATGCTGCTGATGGCAGCCGGCATCACCTTCAGCACCTGTGCTTACTGCCAGGAGGAATGGAAAAAGAAATTTCCTGGTGCCGACGCGGTTTATACCAATGTCACCTGCGATGTAAACATCCAGAAGCAGAATGGCAAATGGGTGGCTGTGGCCGACCATTACGAGGAACTGGTGTACCTGAGTGATAACTCGGTGCAGCTGATGTCCCGCGGGCGGATCTATCATTCCGGCTTTACGGAGCTGAAAAAATGGGATGCCTATACGCGCACGGGAGGAAGTAAAAAGATCAAGGCGGCCAACCCGACAACGGCAAGCAGCCGACAGGACTATATTTTTTATGATGACGTGAAGGCAACTTCATTTGATTTCGCCGGTGCTTCGGTGAACGCCTCCCGGCACCTGGAATACCAGCTGATGCACCACGATATCCGCCTGCTGACACCGCATTATTTCCAGCGCTATTTCCCCGTGGCCAATGGAGAACTGAGGATCACGTTCCCCTCGGACATCAAAATAAAATACCTGGTGAAGGGGAATCACGCCGACAAGGTGACCTTCACGGAAACAAAGAAAAAAGACAAGACCACCTATTCATTTCGCATCAATGACCTCGGGAGCGAAATTTCTTTCCCGGATGCTCCCGATGACTCGTGGTATTCCACACACCTGATCTATTACGTGGAACAGACGCGGGAGAACAATGAATGGAAAACATTCCTGGCAACACCGGACGACCTGTACCGCCACAGTTATGAATTCATACGCAATATCAACAAGGAAACAGGATCTGAGCTCAAACGCCTCACCGACTCCATCACTACCGGCATCACCGGGCCAATGGAAAAGGCGCGCAGGATCTACCGCTGGGTACAGACGCACATAAAGTACGTAGCGTTTGAAGATGGCATGGAAGGTTTCATTCCCCGCGATGCCAACCTGGTATGCAGCCGCCGCTTTGGTGACTGCAAGGATATGACCAGCATCCTGACCGCGATGCTGAACCATGCAGGTGTGCCCGCATACTTTACCTGGATCGGTACGCGCGCCCTTCCTTATGATTATTCGGAAGTGCCGCTTCCGCTGTCAGACAACCATATGATCTGCGCCATCCGCGATGGCGACAATTTTATTTTCCTCGATGGCACGGACGACGGCTGCATTTTCGGCATGCCGGCATCCCACATCCAGGGCAAGCAGGCCATGGTCAGTATAAGTGAAAAGGAATACAGGATCGTCCGTGTGCCGGTGGTTCCATCCGACAAAAACAAAATGATCGATTCCACCTTCCTGGAGCTGACTGACAAGGGCATTACAGGCCGGGTGAACATTACCCTGACGGGTTATTTTGCATCTGACCTGCACTCCATGCTCGTCACACGGAATGAAAAGGACCATTCCGACTTCTTCATGCGCCGCTTTGCCAGGGCCAGCAACAAGATCAGGTTCACGAACTGGAAATGGACCATCAGCGACGACTACAACAATGCGACGCTCACAGCTGACCTGGAATTACCGGATTATGCAAAGAAGTACGGTGACGAATGGTTCGTCAACCTGAACCTGGTGAAACTGTATGAAAATGACCGCGTGGAAGTAGAGAAGCGCAAGATGCCGATTGAATATGAATTCCAGAGCCGGACGATCCTGGTTACTGCATTGCGTATTCCAAAAGGGAGCAAGGTCACATACCTGCCACAGGGAGAGACTTTTAAAAACGATGCCTGGGGTTTTCAAATGAAATACAGCCAATCGGGAGATTATGTGTACCTGCACCAGGAATTTGAGACCGACAAGCTGATGACGCTACCACACCAGTTTGCCGACGTGAACAAGGTGCTGGACCACCTGACGCCGCACTATAAACAAACCATCGCCATAAGTAAAAATTGATTATGAAAAAATTCCTGGCCATTCTCTGTGCCATCACTGCATTGTACTCAAATGCCCAGACAGGCATTTACCGTTTCGAATGGAAGCCCAAGCCTGCGATCCACAGTATCCCCAAGGATTTCCAGGAGGCTGCCGCTGTTTTTGTAGCTGATGAGCGGATCGTGGAATATGCTTTTGAAAAAGATGAGCTGTACCTCTTCAGGACCCTGCACCGCATCGTACACATCAACAATGACCGCGGTATTGAAAGCTTCAACAAAATTTACCTGCCATTTGGTGAAGACGTTAGCCTTGTTGATGTAAAAGCCCGTACGATCCTCCCGAATGGAAAGATCATTGAACTGAATCGCAGCAATATCAAGGACATCAAGGACGAAGACGGCGAGTACAAAATATTTGCGCTGGAAGGACTTACAAAAGGTTGCGAGGTGGAGTTCTATTACACTGTCAGGCGGCCATCCTCCTTCTTCGGGAGGGAAATGATGTCGTCTGCCATCCCGGTGATGCACAGCCGGTTCCAGCTGATCTCGCCAGAGCACCTGGTATTCGAGGCAAAGCCGTTCAACGGCATGCCCGGCGCCACGGACACCATCCATGGTGAAAAAAGATATGTCACAATCAACGAGGCGAACCTGAAAGCACAGGAAGAAGAAAAGTATTCCATGTACGATGCCAACCTGAAACGGGTGGAATACAAACTATCGTACAACACGTCCCGCGAAAAGCGCGAACGTATGTTCACCTGGAACGACCTGGCGAAGCGGCTGCACGAGATCTACAACGTTACCAGCGATAAGGAAGACAGGAAGCTGAAAGACCTGCTGGAAACGATCAATATCAAATCCGCACGCAATGATGCGGAGAAGATCATTGCCATCGAAAATTACCTGAAGAAGAATTTCATTTCACGCGATGACATTCCCTCTGAGGATGCTTCCGACCTCGGTGCCGTGATCAAAAACAAGGTGGCGAGCGAAAGAGCCATCATGCGCATATACCTCGCGTTGTTCCGCCTGGCGGGTGTTGACTACCAGGTGGTGCTTGCCGGCGACCGCACAGATTTCACCATCGAGAAAGGGTTTGAGAACTGGAATAACGCCCGGCATTTCCTGGTGTACTTCCCGGCCGTGAAGAAATTCATTGCGCCTACCGAGTCGGAATACCGTTACCCCTGGATTCCACCTACATGGGCCGCCACGAATGGACTTTTCTGTGTAACTACCACCATCGGCAATTTCACGACCTCGATCGGCGAGGTGCGCGCCATACCATTGGAGGCCTATGAGCACAACTACCTGAACATGGAGATGAATATGAAGCTTGACCAGAACGACGCGATGATGGTGGAAGTGAAGCAGCTGTACGGGGGCTATGCCGCGCCGAATTACCGGGCGCCGTTTGTGTACCTGCCAACAGAAGAGCAGGATAAAGTACTGAAGGAAATGATCAGCTTCGGCACAGCCCAGGAGAACATCCTTAAGCATTCTTTCGAAAACAAAGAACTGGAAAGCAGCGATCCCTATAAGCCTTTTGTGATCAACGCGTCGGTGAAAACCACCAACCTGATCGAACACGCGGGCAACCGGATCATCGTGAAGATCGGTGAGGTGATCGGTGAGCAGGCGCAGATGTACGAAAGCAAGACCCGCTCAAGCCGCATCGACCTGCATTACCCGCATGCACTGGTGCGCACCCTGCGCCTGACGATTCCGGAAGGCTACAA
>DASUVB010000235.1:0-8028 GCA_036373835.1 Flavisolibacter sp.
ATCATGGGCGAAGTTCGAGCAACCGTCAAGCAGCTGCTGCGTAACGATATACATACCAGGCGCCGTCACCTGTACCGACGGGCCTATGGAATCACCATAGAACTGTCCGTCAGGGGTTGTCCATGTATACACCGAAGCGGAAGCAGGATTCATCACCTGGAGGTTGCTGACGCCAACCACACCACAGAACATCGGCACATCGGCCAGGGCCTGTACCGGCTGCGCGGTGAAGAAGTCGAACGGACCAATAAAGTCTTTCAATTCGGCCTCGAACGAGGTCGCCGATCTTGTTTTCACAAGGATCCTTCGGAACGGGAGACCGCACGCACTACCACCCAGCAGGGTGATCGGGTCCAGTCCGAGCTTGGTCAGGTTAACCGAAAATTCCATATACTGTCTTGCCGAGTAGGTGGTGAGCAGGTTATTTCCACCATCAACAAAACCGTAGGGCCCGGCCCATGCACCGTTCACGCTTTGAAGGCCTGAGTAATAATTACCCAGGGTCTTCGGGCGGATGTTCGCGTATCCATAATCGGAGCTTACTGTGGCACCATCAAAATCGCCCACCCAGTCAAAATGCGCCGGCGTGATCAGCATGGTATTGCGGTGCACCCAGATCCGCGCTTCAATGAATGAAAGCGACGAACTGCTGTATTCCGCCGTAAAGATCACGTCGCCGGGAGCAATGATATTACCGGAAGCATCCAGCTGCCAGGAAGTATGCCCGGCATCCGGTCCGTAATTCGAAAACGTTCCTGTAACACGGCTGTAAAAGATATCCGTCTGGTACATTTCGAAGTCGAAATAACGGTTACCGGTAGTACCCTGGAGGGAAATACCGCCGAAGAACCACAGCGAGTCATTCTTGGTCGGACCCGCGCGGCGGACATGTACCATCATTTCGCCAATGTCATTCTTATCCAGTACGGAAGTGACGCCACCTGTCCAGGTTTGTGGACTGTTACCATTCTTGTTACTCATAACAAAGGCCGTGGAGTCACCGCCCGCCTGACCGTTATAGTCGCGGATATACACCGCATCGATCCATAACCTGTTGTTAACGATCGAATACTGCGGCACACGCATCGTACGGAAGAACGGAAGTTTCCTGAACGCCGGGTCTGTTACAAACTTGTTATACATCCACGAGGCGCCCGTTGTATCGATTACGAAGGTACCTGTACCGGCGGTGTTCGAGAACCAGTCGTCGTTACCCGACTGGATGAAGTTGTTGTAAAAGTTCGCCCGTAATTCACCATCCACACCAAATCCTGCCTTGATGATAGGCGTCGTGATCTGGGAGGAAGCAAACAGTCCGGTAAATAAGGTAACTAAGAGTAAAGGTGTTTTCATAAGTATCGCATTAGGTTAGCAAAAGAGGATGCGGAACAAAAGTTCCGCAACCTTTTACTGGCGTTGAACCACCCGTAGCATCACTGTAGGTGAGCACTCTGTGGTCCCATCTGTCTTTAACGCGATGATGCGGTAATGTAAATAACCAGGATAAATAGAGTTGTCGGTAAACTTGTAACCGGCAGCACCATTAAAGGCAACGGTACCGGCAGGCTCAAAGTAGCTACCGTCATATGACCTTTCCACTGCAAACTGCACGATGTCGTTGGCGGAAACGCCCCACATCATGGCAACTGCCGCTTTACCGGCACGATGCGCGCGGAAATAGTCGAAACAGTTTTGCGTGCTTTGCTTATTCAGGTTTTCCTGGACATTGATCGTGAAGCTTGATGTCAGGATCATTGCCGACAATGCAACAAAGGAGATAATAGTTTTCATAAGGGTTGATTTTTGACACAATAAAAGTAGACGGGCCAACTGAAGAAAAAAAGAGTAAATATCCCTGAATAACAGGGTCGTAGCTGCGAATACTTACAACGTAATTTATGTAAACACTTACCCGTTCAAAAAATTGTACGCACGTAGTTTTACGATCAGGACATCGGCCATCCGTTGGTACGCTTCGAAACTATAGCCGGCAACATGGGGCGTAATTACAACATTGTCCATGGCACACAGGGTGTCGAGCAGTTGTTTATCGCCGGGCGCCAGTTGGCTGATGTTTTCATTTTCAAGTACATCGAGGCCGGCCGCCGCTACCTGGCCGTGCTGCAAAGCTGCTACCAGGGCAGCGGTGTCGGTGACAGGCCCCCGGCAGGTAGATATATAATAAGGACGGCGCCGGAAGGCGCTGAAAAAATCATGGTTGGCAAGATGGAATGTTTCCTGCGTCAGCGGGAGGTGCATGCTGACCAGGTCCGCCTTCATGAAAATCTCATCCGGGTCAGATTCGTGTACGTACCCCGTAGCAAATCCCGTCTTGTATTTGTCGTAAGCCAGTACCGTTACATGAAACGGCTGCAACAGCCTGGCGAATGCTGCGCCTGTATTGCCATAGCCGTAAATGCCCACGGTCTTGCCTGTGAGTTCCGTGGCGCGGTTCTCGTTGCGCAGCCATTCTCCCTGGCACACCTGCCTGAAAGACCGCGATACATGGTTCATCAGGTCGAGCGCGAGCGCCAGCGTGTGTTCGGCCACAGCATTGCGATTCCCTTCCGGCGTGCTGATACATACAACACCTTTCGCTTCAGCATACGCTTCATCTATCAACTCCATGCCGCTGCCAAGGCGCCCGATCCAGCGAAGCGCTGTCGCCTTGTCCAGCAGTGCACGATCAATGGTGATGCGCGTGGTGACGATCAGTCCCTGCGCATCCTGTATCACTTCAGAAAGCTGGTCGTAGGTAATGGCTGGTGCGTACACGACATCGCACCCGGCTTCTGCCAGCTGTGTAACCAGCGATTCATGAGCAGGAGATGTTACCAGTACCTTCATCACGTCATTTGAAATGTAAGTCCCGCAAATTCAGGAACAGCAAGCTGCTCCGCGCGGCGGTTAAAAATTTCCTGCTGCAGCACTTCAGGCGGGAACAGGGATTTACACGCATTCCGCATCGTTTTGCGGCGCTGGTTGAACGCAGCTTTTACGAGGGTAAAGAAACGCTTGCGGCTGTGCATGTTCAGCGGTTCTTTCCGCGGCAGCAACCGGATCACGCCACTTTTAACCTTCGGCGGTGGCACAAAGCTGTTCTCATTGACATCAAAAAGGTATTCGACATCATAAAAAGCCTGTACCAGCACCGACGTAACGCCATATACCTTGCTGCCTTCGGGTGCTGCAACCCGTTGTGCCACTTCTTTCTGGAACATGCCGATCACGCACTGCACCTGCGTATCCCATTCCAGTATCTTAAAAAGGATCTGCGTGGATATATTGTATGGAAAGTTGCCGACCACCGTAAACGGCTCGTCGAAAGGGGCGTCAATATCAAGGACGCTGCTGTGAATGATGCTGTCTTCCAACGCCGGGTAGGTCTTTTTCAGGAATACCACCTTTTCATCATCCACCTCCACGGCGCGGAAACGGATCCCGGGCAGCAGCACCAGGTATTTCGTCAGTGCGCCGCCGCCTGGTCCCACTTCCAGCAGGTTTGAAAATGTGCATGCGGTCAGCGCTGTGACGATCTTCTTACAGATATTCTCATCCTTCAGGAAATGCTGCCCCAATGACTTCTTCAATGTGTACATGCACCGCAAATCTACAGGAAGCCACCGTGATTCATGCCCCGCAGCTGGTATGCTGCTGCATGCGCCTGCTGTATTACGCCAAGACTCCTACATTTGCCGTATGGTTACGACACACAAGCCGGTTATAGGCATTACCTGCGGTGATATCAATGGCATCGGCACGGAACTGATCATTAAAACTTTCTCTGACCACAGGATCCTGGAACAATGCACACCCTTGATCTTCGGTTCCAATAAACTGATCAATTTTTACAAGAAGTCCGTACCTGAAGCCCACTTCAATTACCAGAGCATCAAGGATTTTACTCGTGTCAACCCCAAGCAGATCAACGTTTTCCAGTGCTGGGAGGATGAAGTTGTGATCACCCCCGGCCAGTTGAACGAAACGGGCGGGCGCTATGCCGTCCAGTCGCTGCTGGCTGCTGCAGACGCCATCAAGCACGGTCATATCCAGGGCCTGGTAACTGCTCCTATTAATAAGAAGAATGTGCAGTCGGAACAATTCAATTTTACCGGCCATACGCCTTTTCTCAAAGCCATTACCGGCGAAAAGGATGTGCTGATGTTATTGTATGCTGCGGACCTGAGGGTAGCACTGGTAACTGAACATCTTCCCGTGAATAATATTACGCAGCAGCTCACAAGGCAGGCGATCGTTTCCAAGCTGCAATTGCTGGCGGCTTCGCTCCGGAGGGATTTCGGGATCGACAAACCCAAGATCGCTGTGCTGGCGCTGAACCCGCATGCCGGCGATGAGGGGTTGATCGGCAACGAAGAAGAGACCGTGATCCGGCCTGCCATTAAGGACGTCAAACAGAACATCCTGGCATTCGGGCCTTATCCCGCTGATGCCTTTTTTGCACGACGCAGCTACCTGCAATTCGATGCCGTTCTGGCCATGTACCATGACCAGGGACTGATCCCATTCAAGGCGATCGCCTCGGGTGAGGGTGTAAATTTTACAGCAGGGTTATCTTTCGTACGCACGTCACCGGATCATGGAACGGCATTCGACATCGCAGGAAAAAACAAGGCAGACGCAACTTCATTCATGGCGGCGGTTTTTGAATGCGTGGAGATCATCAACCGCAGGAATGCATATGACGAGCGGAACCGCAATCCTTTGCGTAAGATCACTGCTGAAGTGCTTAAGAATGTGGAAGACGAGCGTATCGAAGACCCGATCGACCGCGAATGATCATTCAGCCAGGAACACGTTGTCGTCTATTCCCTTATTGATGGTATAGCTGGAATAGCTGATCTCCACTTTTCCTTTCTTATTCAGTTCCTTTTCTTTGCGGTCGCCATTCCCCTTTTCGTATTCGAACGTGATCCCCTTGGGAAGCTTGTAGTCTTTAGTATTAAACAGGAACACCACTTTATCCGGGAGTCCCCATGCAGTGAATTTGCCAAAATCCAGCTCCATTTCATAGGTACCGCTTTCCTTCGTAGTAACGGTAGCCTTCCTGATCACCAGATCTTTTTCATCCAGGTACAGGGTGGTGAGCACCACATCGCTGTTCTCGTCCAGCGGTAGCAGCTTCACGACACGCGTGGTAAAACCCCTGAACGTGGCAGTACCGGCAGGCACCACCGTATAATTATCATTCATCAACAGGGAGCTGATATTGACGCTGACGCCTCCCTTGGGTAAAATGGAAATACCGCCGTCCTTCTTCACCTTGAATTTATTCGGCTTCTTATAATATATGGTCACATTCGACTGCGGGGCATTAATGAACGAGACATCAATCTTCATCCTGCCACTTGCCTGGTAGTCACGCACCCTGTCAAGCTTTGCCTTCACTTTTTTTACCAGTTCAGCTTCGTTCTGCGCAAAGGCAGGGGCTGTACACACAAGGATGCACGCCAGCAGGCTCCAAATAATTTTCATACACGTATTTAAGAAAGTATGTCTTTTTTCCGGAAAATATAGATGGACAAAGAAACGAATAATATGATGTGAAAGACTAATATCAGCGCGGACTTTAACACTTCACCAAGATCCACGGGACGGTCAAAGAATCCCTTCCAGTTCAGCATATGGTTTGTAAACAGGTACGGCTTCAGCGCCACGAAGAAAGGAATATCCATGGAGGTAAGGATGGTAAACACGATGATGATGCTCATCGCTGATATAATGGGGCCGATGGAATTCTCTGCAAAAACAGACAGGAGGAAGGCCAGGGCAGCCACCGTGGTCATGGAAAGGGCGGCAAAGCCAAAGGCTGCGAAATAGCGCCAGAGCACATCATTGTTATCGATGATGTTCACAGAATCGCTTTTCAACACCATCAGGTCACCGGTGCCAAAGATCAGGATGGACCCGAAGAGCGATAACAGTGCCATAAAGCACAGCAGCAGCACCGTATAAAAAGTCGCCGCCATGAATTTGGCGATCATCAGCTGCGTCCGGGAAACCGGCTTCGTGATCATCAGCCGCAGTGTACCCATGTTTGCCTCACCCGCCACCATGTCACCAGCCACCAGGGATATGAGCAGGGGAACATGCACCAGCAGGGTTTGAAGGATGAAGAAACAGACAAAATAACCGTTAAGCACTACCCCGCCGATGCTGAAGCTCTGTTCAAACGACTGCAGGATGAATTCGAGGTATTTTCGTCCATCAACATATAGTGCAAGCTGGATCAGGAAAACAATGGCCGCGATGGCGGCGAATGAAATATACGTCCGTGGCCGCTTGAAAATCTTGAATAGCTCAATTCTTATAAGCTGCCACATTCTGGTTCGCGGTTGTTAATGAGAGGAAAAAATCTTCAAGGGAATGTTTTGGCTGTACGGCTACAATCTGCACCTGCCGGTGCGTGAGATGACTGATCAGCATCGGAATGTCGTTTTTGTGCATTTTCAACACAATACCATTTTCCTGTGCCTGGACATTTTCCGCCCAGGCGGATGAACGCAACACTTCCCGTGCTGCATCATCATGGAGCGTTTCAAGCTGCACCAGTGTATGAGAGGGATTCAGAAGTTCTGACACTTTTCCTTCGGTGACCTTTCTTCCTTTATCGATAATGAGCATAGAGTCTGCTATCATTTCGATCTCGCTCAGCAGGTGGGACGAAACAAAGACAGTCTTCCCGTCTTCGCGGCTCAGGTGCAGGATCAGGTTCCTGATATCAGCAATGCCTTGTGGATCCAGCCCATTGGTTGGCTCGTCCAGCACGATCAGCTCGGGGTTATGCGTCAAGGCGCAGGCGATGCCAAGCCGCTGCTTCATTCCCTGGGAAAAAGTTTTCACACGGCTGTGCGCCCTTTCACGGAGGCCCACACGATCCAGCTGCACCAGCAATTCGGCATCGGTTGGCTGTAACCCGCTCACCTGTGCCATGATCCGGAGGTTCTGCATCGCGGTGAGGTATTTATAAAGATCCGGCTTCTCGATGATCGCCCCGATCTTTCCCAGGACCTCCCTGCGATGATGGGCGATATCCTTTCCAAAAACCCGGATCGTTCCGGAAGAAGGCCGGATCAGCGTCATCAGCATGCGCATCGTTGTTGACTTGCCCGCGCCATTCTGCCCCAGGAAACCATAAACTTCACCGGCGGAAACAGAAAACGACAGGTCATCCACCGCCTGCAGGCCGGCAAAATTTTTGGACAGGTGTTCGATATGGATCACCGCGGACATGGCTGCAAAAATGCTGTAATTCGCACGGGAAGCGTGTTTTTAAAAAATTTTTTTTTGCTTTTTTTCATTTATGAATTCCTGTACATCAAAAACTTATCGATGTGTTTTTTAGAAAAATAAGACAAAGCACTTACTTTTTTTGAGGAAGTACTTGCATGGAAAAAAAATTGTTATTACGTTTGCCCTACCAATCCTCCGAAAGACAATCCGCAATAATTCGTACCTGGTCTTAGCAAAGCTTCACTGCTCTATCTCCCTGTACATTTATTGCAACTTCCACTCCTGGCAACCTTTATCTGATTTCATCCCGAAAGGGTTATGATATTGTCCAATCCTTTGCAATGCCGCGTCTATAATCTGTAATACCTATCTGAAAAGTCCTTCCCAACTTCCTTGATGCCGCTTTAACCGATTCTTAAAAACTTAAACAAATCGTTATGAGAAGGATTTTTACAGCCCTGACTGCACTTACGTGCATGCTAATCTTCACAACAGCGTCAGCGCAAACCTGCCTGACCGGTGGCAGCTGGACGCCCGTTACCACCAACACATTCAGCACGACAGCCGAAGGTTTCACAGGAGATTTTACCTGGAGAAATACCGGGAACGGCCAGCTGGAGTCTACTCCAACAACAGATGGTACCTTAAAGTTACTCCAGTCTGCAACGTACGTGTTCCCAGCAAGTGAAACAACCCTGGCCTGGAGCTTTACACTCTCCGGCACTGCACAGGTCACTGGCTATACTGTCAAAGCAAGAACGTATGAAAACGGAACAT
>DASUVB010000236.1:0-7017 GCA_036373835.1 Flavisolibacter sp.
GTTGCGCGTCTTCACCTTTTTTGAACTCATAATCAGCCATTTTAACGGGTATACAAAATACCTTTTGCATCCGGATTTTCATAACGAGTTATGCAGATTGCTCAATATTTGAAAAATTGGGGAGAGAGGGGTACGCTTCCCGATGATTTATATTATCAATACGCTATTTTACAGGCTCAGACAGACCTTATTCCGCAACACGTAAAAAGTGCGGTGCCGGCACTGCTCAAGTTGAAAAATGACCGTTGGGATCCTGATGAAGCGCTACCCGAGGACTGTATCAATCATACGGTTCATCCTGTTTTTTTCTGTTGCCATTCTGCTGCTGTATCTCGTGTTCAGGGGAGTCAGTTTCCGGGAAGTTATTGATAAGGTACTGCATGCAGATCCACTGTGGGTCGGGCTTTCCTTCGTACTGTCGTTTATTGCTCTTGTCATCCGCGCGCTGCGCTGGCAGATGCTTGTTCATTCCGCCGGCTACACCTGTAGCTTCCGTAATGCATTTTTTGCGATGATGGTGGGCTATGCTGCGAACCTGGTATTCCCCAGGCTGGGGGAGATCAGCAGGAGTGGCACGCTTGCAAAAACGGAGAAGATGCCGTTTTCTGCAGTACTGGGAACGGTTGTGGTCGAACGCATTGTTGATGTGATCAGCCTCGCCGGCTGTATCCTGGTAGCGCTGGTGTTTGAATCGGCCAGGCTGGGGGATTTTATGGTGGAAAGGGTGGTTGCGCCGGTTGTTGACAGGGTCGCTGCAATTGATCCGGTTATAGCCATTGTTGCACTTTTGGTCGTTATCATCCTTCTTGCTTACATCTTTATGGTTTTGCGCAAAAGGCAGGTATGGAAAAACATTGCGCTCGTAATTTCCAATTTTCTTTCCGGCATCAGGTCCGTTTCCCGGCTTTCCCGTCCCTGGATGTTCGTTTTTCATTCCGTGGTGATCTGGATCCTGTATTACTTCAGTATACTGGTCTGTTTCCCGGCACTTTCTGAAACGGCAGGTCTTGGATGGGGGGCGGCGCTGCTGCTGCTGGTTGCCGGTGGCATTGGCATGTCGGCTCCCGTACAGGGTGGCATTGGTGCCTACCATTTGCTCGTTGCGCAGGGCCTGGTTCTGTATGGGATCTCGAAGACCGACGGACTTGCTTTTGCCACCCTCGTGCACACAACGCAGCTGTTGCTCATTATCGTTACAACGCTTGGTTCGGCAGTGCTGCAGCTGATGTTCCGCCGCAGGGATGCCGCTGAGATCCCGGGCGGCAGTATTGAGGAAAAAGCAGAACAATGATCAAAGCTGTAACAGCTTCAGGTAATCCGGGCTGATCACAGCACCTTTTTCGCGGGCGGACAACGCATCCGCGCGCGCCGCATCCGGTTGCTGCAGCATAAAAAAGCAGCGCGACCTGTTCAGCAGGTAATCTGCATGCGGTGTGATCTCCACGGCCCTTGTAAAATCCGCTAACGCGCTTTTGTAATCTTTTCGCGTATTAAAAAGAATGGTGCCGCGGTAATTGAGTATGTTCGGATCATATGGATTGATGGCAAGCGACGATGAGAAATCCCTGTACGCATTTTCAAAATCGCCGAGCAGGTAGAACGAAGTTCCCCGCATATTGTAAAGGGAGGTGCCACCCTTACGGCTGTCCGGGTGGGCGGGATCTTCCTGGTTCCGGATCGCTACCGTGCAATCTCCAATGATCCTCTGGAAATGCGGGACGGCTTCCGCCGGTTGCATCTGTATGGCCTGGTTATACAGGTATTGAGCACGGTCAGCCCGTGGCAATGATTCTTCGGGGTAATGACTGATCACATCCGTCCACAGGGTATCGCTGTCCCTCCATGTCATGGTACGGTTATATGAAATGATCGCGAATATGACAAGAACCACGGCTGTGACAGCCATCGTGCGTACACGCGCGACCCGTGCATAGCGGGACACCAGGTGACCCAGGAAAAATGCAGGACCAATATAGGCCACGTACGTATACCGTTCCGCAACCACGGTGAACCCAATGGAAATGATCTGCACCACCAGTGCAATATTCACCAGGAAGAACAGCAGGCTGAAAACCACGGGCCTGTTCTTTCGCGACAGCCACAGAACCACACCGAGTGCTGCAACAAAAAGGGGCGCCAGGTACACCTGCCACCCGAGGTTTCCTGATGGCGGGAAGGGATGGTAGGCTGACAATGGATAGGGAATGAAAAACCGCAGCAGGTAGGTCATCACGGTATAGCAGGCAATGAGCAGCCGTTCCCATAATGGGTAGGCATCCAGGTGGACCATGGCGGTCTCGGACTGGAGCCTGAGCGTGATCACTGCAAAAAGAAGCGACAAAAAGAAAAATGGGAGCTTGACCAGCAACTGCCTGCGGGTAACAGTACCCGAATGCCAGTAGTCCAGTAACACCAGCACGAGCGGGAGTACGATAGCCGCAGGTTTTGACAGGAGCGAACACGCAAAGAATACGAGGCTCACTGCCAGCGCGGAGCTTTTCCCACGTTCCAGGTATGTCCAGTACCGTATCAGGGAAAGCATGAAAAAGAAAGTGTACAGGACATCTTTCCGTTCAGACGCCCAGGAAACTGATTCTACGTGCATGGGGTGCAGTCCGAAAACCAGCGCAGTGAATGCGGCAATGACCGCGTTCTTCCCTGATATCCTGAATATGAAAACAAATACGAGAAATGTATTGGCAGCATGCAGCAGGAGGTTGAGCAGGTGGTAGGACCACGCGTCTGTGCCGGAAATGGCATAGTTGATGGCCAGCGTAATGATCGTGAACGGGTGATAATTCGAAACGACCGGCGTTGTAAAGATCCCGGCCCAATCCGGTCCGCGCAGCAGTTGATTCTGGATGATATAATATTCATCATCCCAGTTAGTGAATCCGTTTTGCAGCATCGGGATAAACGTGATCGCCGTGATTCCCGCGACAAGGAACGCCCACATCATGCCGCCTGGTGACGTCACCGCACGTTTACGTCCCGGTGCCGGTTGCACCCGTCCCGCTGTTTTTTTTGCGATGGTTCTTTGTTTCTTTCCCATAGCCAGGTTTGTCTGACCATCAAGGGTCAGCTGGTTATTTCCGCTTCAGGATAAACACACTGTTCTGCCCCTTCATCTGGTAGCCCAAAACCCCGTCATCCCATTTGTAAATAGTCTGGTCTGGTAGAATGTCCGCCAGACCGGCAAGGGTATAGTAAGCGTTGGCGTAACTGTTATACCATTCGAAAATGCGGGAGGGAGACTGGGGCCTTCGAAGCCATGAAGTCTGAATGCCACAAAATACCAGGTATTTAGGTTGGGTTCTTTCAATTTCGCTGATCATCTCCTCCTGCATTCTTAGGTTGTACGGCTGATCTTCCATCAGTCCATAGGTATAGATATGGCCCGTTGCTGCCCTGCGGTCTGAATAGAAATAGATCTGGGGTTCAGAGCCGAGGACTGCGACCCGGTCTGCTGGCGCTGAATTCTCCTTGATATAACGGGCAATTTCGATGGATTCCACGAAAGGGTTGGAACCGTAAACCGACTTAGAGATGATTTCGCCAGAAGCATTGAAATAATATTCTTTCTGACTAGTCAGCATGGAGATGATAATAACAGCAAGCACACCCACCGCAAAAATGCCCGCCCAGGTAAACCGTGTGAATCTTTTTACGATTTCGGTAGCAGCAAACAGGGTTACCCCGCCCATCAGGGCAACAGCCGGAAGAAAAGGAATAAAATAATGTTCACGGAAGAGTAGGCCAGGTGTAACGGTGAGGAAAGCCATCAGTGTAAAAAGCAGGGCTAACGTTTTTTGCGTTTTCGACAGGCCGGAAAAAAATATGGCTGCCAGTCCCAGGAAAAATAAGATCCAGAAATATTGCATGTCGTTCCAGATGGACTTAAACACCCGCTCCAGAAGTGTAAGGCCATCGGATAAACTAACGGCCGATGCATACTTGCTGGCATACTGAACGGTCCAGAACCAGAAATTATCGAAAGCACCAGCCAGGAGAAGGACGCCACACGTGATCAGATAGGGCAGAAATACGCCTCCACTGTAAACTAAAGATGGAAGAATCATCCTTTTGATGGGCTGTTTGGTCTGCCGTAAGAGGAGAAGCATGGCAATGCCCCCGAAAATCAGGAAAAATACTGCCTGTTGTTTCATCAGGAAGCTCAAACCCATTGCCAGACCGGCCAGGAAAGCATTGCTTGATTTCAGACCATTACTGAAACGGGCCAGGAAGTATAGCCCGGCGGCACAAAAAAAAGTGGCAAAATGGGTGGCATGCGCTGCAAAGCCCATAACCGTAAAGCTGAGTGCCATCATACCATATCCCCCGGCTGTAAATATTGCAATCAGCGGATTGAAAAGCCTTCTTACGGCCAGGAACAGCAGGAGCATCGTACCGGCATTAAACAGCATCAGTCCATAATGAATCCCCTCCGGCGTATTTCCAAAAATCCCGAGGATGATGGAGTACATCAGGTAGGTCCCGGGAAGCTTCATATTGTAGGCCGCTTTGTAGGGGGCCAGGCCTTCCAGTATCAGGTTGCCCATATAGGCGTATTCACCCTCATCCCGCTCCAGGGGCACATCTGCCAGGCGGATGCGGATCAGCGATACCACCAGGATCAGGATGGCGGTTGCCACCAGGTACCAGTCCGGCAGTCGCAACGCCTTTTTGGCGGGGCCCGGCCTTCCGGCGGGATGCGGCACCTTTTTCACAACATTTTTCTTCTGAGCGGCCACCTTTTTCATAATCTGGGTTTGAATGACAATATATTTATTTGTTCGGCCATAAACAACGGCTTTGCGGAATGACGGCGCCCATCCTTGTGATTCTGCCTAACGTTTTTTATTTTACCGGCCTCTAATTCCCAGATATGATACACGGAAAGAAAGTTGTTGTGGTGCTGCCGGCATACAATGCCGCGAAAACCCTTGAGAAGACATACCGCGAGATCGATTTCAATATCGTGGATGATGTGATCCTGGTGGACGATGCCAGCAAGGATGACACGATCGCGGTTGGCGAGCGGCTGGGCATCCGTCATATCATCAGGCATGACAGCAACAAGGGCTATGGGGGCAACCAGAAAAGCTGCTACCGGAAAGCCCTGGAGGTCGGTGCTGATATTGTCATCATGCTGCACCCTGACTACCAGTACAACCCCAAGCTGATCCCTTCCATGGCGTACCTCATCGCCAATGGTGTTTTTCATGTCGTATTCGGGTCGCGCATCCTGGGCGACCGTGCCATGATCAACGGCATGCCCGTGTACAAGTACATTTTTAACAGGATACTGACGCTCTCGCAGAATGTCATCATCTGGGAGAAGCTTTCAGAATACCATACAGGCTACAGGGCCTTTTCGCGCGAAATACTGGAGAAGGTAAACTTCGAAGCGAACTCCGATGATTTCATATTTGACAACCAGATGATCACACAGATATTTTATTATGGCTACGAGATCGGCGAGATTTCCTGCCCGGCTAAATATTTCGACGAAGCATCATCCATCAATTTCTCGCGGAGTTTGAAGTATGGCTTCGGTGTGCTGGGCAATTCAATCCGTTACCGGCTCAACAAATGGAATATATTGAAGTCCCCAATGTACCGCCAGCGGTCCGTGGCTGCCACTACGGTTACACGGCAGCCGCAGGTCGTACACGCAGAGTGATCCCGGAGCTTGCGGTGTGGTTATTTTTTCGATCCTTCCTTTTAAAACCGCAACCTGTCACGCTTATAATTTTTGCTTATGAGAAAAGTTCTGTTATCAGGAGCCCTGGTGGCTTTTGCCTTTACTTCCTATTCCGGTAGCGGCCCTGCGCGGATTCCCGGGAATAACACAGGTTTTAACCCGGTTAAATCAGTGAATGCACCGTTTCGTGATCAGACTGTCCTCAGCACCGATATCATTCAGAGTTCCGGTGCGCTGAACCTGGCCATCCCTGATGACGATGCAACCGGCATCAGTTCGGTGCTGGCTATTGCCGGTGCTCCTGTAAATGCCATCATCGACAGTGTCGTCGTAACCTTCAGCATCACACACACCTGGCTGGAGGACGTTGAAGTGAACCTCCAGGCGCCGAATGGCCAGATCATTAACCTCGTGGCTGACCGGGGAGAAGGATCGATCTATGGATGCAACAACACGCGTGTATCATCAGTAAATACCGAGGCTGTTTTTCCCTCCGGTGCATACGCATCGCCACTGACAGGAACATACCGGGCAGACGCCACAGCGCAAGTAAACCTGATCGCATCTACACCAGTTACTACAAGCACTTTTTCCAGCTTGTTTTCCGTGATCAACGGTAACTGGATGCTTCGTGTGTACGATGACCAGGGTGCGGACGATGGTACTTTGATCCAATGGTCTGTCAAGATCAGCTATTCACCGGGCGCACCGTTGCCTGCTGCAATCACCACGTTCAGCGGTTTACGCAGCGGGACAAGTAATATTCTCAGCTGGACCACGCAAACTGAACAAAACAATTCCGGTTTTGACGTTCAGCGTTCATCTGACGGAATGGATTTTCGAAGCATCGCGTTTATTCCTTCAGCTGCAGCTGGTGGATCATCAGCCCAGTCACTGCGGTACAATTTTACAGATGATCAGCTGCAGGGCGCTTACCAATACTATCGCCTGCGGCAGGTAGACCTCGACGGTCGCCATGCATTCAGCAACGTCATTATGATCCGCGACGGAGCGGTATCGGGGACCAGGCTGCACACGATGTTCCCGAACCCTGTTCATGACGTGCTGAATGTACAGGTGGAATCACCCGGATCCGGGACCGCTGTACTGGAGGTGGCAGATTTTTCAGGAAATATGATTTCACGCTCCAGTCGCCGTTTGGAAAAGGGAGCCAACGCGCTGGCCCTGCCAACAGCACACCTTCCGGCCGGAGTGTACCTGCTGGTGATCCGGCAGGATGAGAGGATCATACAGGCAGAAAAATTCATCAAATTGTAATAAGCGGATACAGGTAACGACGAAGACTAATATTT
>DASUVB010000237.1:0-4082 GCA_036373835.1 Flavisolibacter sp.
TTCATGTATTTTGTACTCGCAGCCCTGCTCTTCCTGATACTTGAAATTCTCCTGAGGTATACATTATTACGTACTTTTCCGTGACATGAAAGGAGTGGTGTACAGGTCGACCGGCAGCTGGTATTTTGTAAAAGATGAAGCAGGCAGGGTTTGGAATGCGCGCATCAAGGGCGTGATGAAGCTTGATGACATCACTTCAACAAACCCTGTGGCGGTTGGGGACGTTGTGGACCTGGCACTGGAGAATGAGAAAGAGCAGTCGGTCATGATCACACATATACATGACCGCAACAATTACATCAACAGGCAGTCCCCCCGGCAGAAGCATCACCATCACATCGTTGCCGCCAACATCGACCAGTCCATTCTCCTGGCGACGCTGCGCGAGCCACGGACCTCGCAGGGCTTTATCGACCGCTTCCTGGTGGTATCTGAAATGTACCATGTGCCTGCTGTCATTGTGTTCAATAAAACTGACCTGTACCGGGAAAAGGAGCTGCGGCAGCTGGAGGAGCTTCGCGAAATGTATGGGAAGATCGGTTATACCGTTGTCGGTATGAGTATCAAAAACAATAATGGAACGGATACGGTGCGGTCATTGCTGCAGGATAAGGTGTCGCTGATCAGTGGCCACAGCGGCGTGGGAAAATCAACTTTTATTAATGCCATTCTCCCCGGATCGGAGATCAGGACGCGGGATGTAAGCGGCTGGAGCGGCAAGGGACAGCATACGACCACTTTCGCCGAGATGTATGACCTGCCTTTTGGCGGTAAGATCATCGATACGCCAGGGTTGAAGGAATTTGGACTGGTAAACGTGGAGCGGAGTGAGTTATCAGGCTATTTCCCCGAGATGCGTGCCAGGCTGAATGACTGCCAGTTCAATAACTGTCTGCATATCAATGAACCCGGGTGTGCGATCAAGGAGGCTGTGGAACAGGGGGAGATCCACGAGGAGCGGTATATCAGCTACTGTAACATCCTGGAATCCATCCAGGAGCAAAAGTGGTAGGTCAGGCAATATTCCGGTGCAGGCCTTCCGACGTCAGCTTCCCCTCGAGAACATGCGCCAGCTCCACCACGGCCCTGTTGTCCCGCTTGCGGGCGTCCCGGGTCTTTGTGGGGAAAACTGAAATTCCATTGTAAATACTGTAATGGAGGGTAAGCTGGTGATGGCCGAGGTAAAAGTCCCAGCTGATGGCATCAAAATCATCTTCCTTGTTGATGAAGTTTACCTGGAGCTGATCGCTCAGGATGTGTGCGATCTGGTAAAAGCGTTTCAGGCCGCCATCATCATCTATAACTGCCTCTGTACAACCTAATGTTGTTCGTAGGGTTAGACTCATAACAAAACAATTTATCTGTAATCAACAATAAGACAACTTCCGCCGTCTTTTTGTTGCTTAACTGCAATTGTTATGCCCTGAACTTTCCTGCCTTCCGCTGCTCTTTTTTCGACATTTCAAGGGTACGTTCGGCTCCTACATTTTTACCGTTGGTTCCACAGCCGTATTTGGGCTTGAACAGGTTGCAGGAGGATGCCATAACAATGATCCCACTCATAATCAACACATAGCGCACTGCTTTCATGAATATCATTTATATAAAGATAAAACGAAAGTCCGGCAATTAAAATTGTCCCGGGGCCTCATTGATTTCCCGGAACCAGGAAGCATACCGGATATAGTTCTCGGCGATCCTATTGATCTCACCCTCAACCTTTTGTGCCGAAATATCCTTGACTTTCCGGGCGGGCACCCCGGCATATACCGATCCCGGTTCGCAAATAGTGCCCTCCAGCACCACGGCGCCCGCCGCAATGATGGTATTGCTGTGGACCACTGCCTCGTCCATGATGATGGAGCCCATGCCCACCAGCACGTGGTCATGGATCGTGCACCCGTGCACAATGGCATTGTGGCCGATGGAAACATGATCCCCGATCACGGTTCGGCTGCGCTTAAACGTGCAGTGGATCACCGCCCCGTCCTGGATATTCACCTTATTCCCGATCCGGATGCTGTTCACGTCACCACGTATGACGGTATGGAACCAGATGCTGCACTGGTCACCCATCACCACATCACCCACGATCGTTGCGTTCGGGGAAATGAAGCAGCCTTCCCCCCATTTTGGTGCAATGCCTTCAACCGGTACAATCAGCGCCATAATTTTTCTGCAAAGTCGGAAAATTCCGGTTGCTACGGTCACCATGCTGCCGGGTCGCCGGCAGGATGCAGCATCCTGCTTACTTTCGCTGCATGAATCTCCGGCAGCTGTTCCTGCAGCACCTGGCCCAGACATCCGACGCGCCCCTGGCCCTGCACATCGTACGGGCTGAAGGCTGCATCCTGACAGATGACCAGGGAAACGAGTACCTGGACCTCGTCGGGGGGATCAGCGTAGCCAATGTCGGGCACCGTCATCCCAAAGTACTGGAAGCAATACAGGACCAGCTGGGAAAGTACCTGCATATCATGGTGTACGGTGAAATGGTACAGACGCCGCAGGTACGTTATGCGGAACTGCTGTGCAAACACCTGCCTGCCCACCTGGATTCGGTTTATTTCACCAACTCGGGTGCCGAGGCCGTGGAAGGAGCCATGAAGCTCGCAAAACGGGTGACGGGGCGTACGCAGGTGGTGGCATTCGATAAGTCGTACCATGGTTCTACCCAGGGCGCGCTCAGCATCATCGGGGATGAATACTGGCGTAATGCCTTTCGCCCGCTGCTGCCGGGAGTAGACCACCTGCGCTATAATTCATTCGACGACCTGGAAAGGATCTGCGCCGATACAGCGTGTGTTGTCGTCGAGACAGTGCAGGCCGAGGCGGGAATTATTGTCCCGGTAAATGGTTGGCTCACCGCGCTGGCAGCACGCTGCAGGGAAACGGGTGCCCTGCTCGTGCTGGACGAGATACAGGCCGGCTTTGGGCGAACAGGAAAGCTCTGGGGCTTCCAGCACTACGATGTTGAACCTGACATCCTGCTGCTTGGAAAGGCGCTGGGTGGAGGTATGCCCCTGGGCGCTTTCATTGCGCGCCGGGAACACATGAATCAACTGGCGTCACAGCCTGTGCTTGGACATATCACTACTTTCGGAGGGCATCCTGTCTGCTGCGCCGCGGGTCTTGCTGCATTTGAGCTGCTGCTGGAAAATGATCTCGCGGTTACACGCAAGGAGCAGGTTTTCCTGAAGCACCTGGCCGAAGCCGGACTGGAGAACGTGCGCTCCGCCGGCCTGTGGATGGCCGTGGAGTTCCCGGACGAGAAAATATGCCGCACGGTGATCGATGACTGCATTGCGCAACATGTATTTACCGACTGGTTTTTGTTTGCGTCCCATTGCATGAGAATATCACCACCGCTGACTATTACAGAGGAACAGATTGCGCATGCCTGCAGCGTGATCGCCCGCGCGGTGCAAAAACAGGCACGTTCATAATTCAACTATTTGGAAAGATGGGAGAAATCGCTTTACTTTGTTTTACAAAGTGCTTTTTATGCTACAGGATCAACATCTTGATGAGCTGAAGGAAATCCGGAAAATGATGCAGCGATCGAGTCGCTTTATTTCACTCAGTGGCCTGAGCGGGATCGCAGCCGGTTTCTGGGCCCTGCTGGGTGCTTATTTTGCGTATGACTGGATACACGAATATTATGTCGGGTACGAGGAAAATGGCTACCAGCTTTCATCCTTTGCAAGACTGAAGTTGAATCTTTTCCTCCTGGCCTCCAGCATCCTGGTGGCCGCTGTGCTGTCGGCCTTTTTCTTTACCTGGCGCAGGGCAGGGCAGAAGAAGCTCCCGCTCTGGGATCATACTTCAAAGATGCTTGTCATCAACATGCTGATCCCCCTGGTCTCCGGTGGACTTTTCATCGTTGCCATGCTGCAACATAATATCTGGACGTTTATTGCGCCCGCGTGCCTGATCTTTTACGGCCTGGCACTGGTAAACGGCAGCAAGTACACACTCAGCGAGATCCGTTACCTGGGCATCATGGAGATCATACTGGGTCTTGTGAGTACGCAGTTTCCCCAGTCGGGGCTGTATTTCTGGGCAGTGGGCTTTGGCGTGCT
>DASUVB010000238.1:0-4416 GCA_036373835.1 Flavisolibacter sp.
ATGCCATATTTTGATGTCAGCGCGCGCACCGCCTTCAGGTTCTCCATGGAAATTGGCTGGCCGCCGGCCATGTTCACCGTCGTTGCCAGCGCTACGTACGGGATTTTTTCTGCGCCTTTTTCACGGATGAGTGTTTCCAGCTTTGCCAGGTCGATATTGCCTTTGAAGGGGAATTCGTTCTCCGGGTCGTGGGCTTCGTCAATGATCACATCCACGAACTGGCCACCCGCCAGCTCCTGGTGCAGGCGCGTGGTGGTGAAGTACATGTTGCCGGGAATAAAATCGCCCGGTTTGATCATGATCTGGGATACCAGGTTCTCGGCGCCCCGGCCCTGGTGC
This sequence comes from Flavisolibacter sp., assembly GCA_036373835.1. GTDB lineage: Bacteria > Bacteroidota > Bacteroidia > Chitinophagales > Chitinophagaceae > Flavisolibacter. Next base: position 340 of record DASUVB010000238.1, read on the forward strand.
GTGGGAACGACGTATTTGTAACCGTAGTATTGCTGGATGGTCTCTTCGAGGTGGTAGAAGTTGTTGCTGCCGGCATATGCTTCGTCACCCATCATCATACCGGCCCACTGCCGGTCGCTCATGGCCGAGGTGCCGCTGTCGGTCAACAGGTCGATATACACGTGTTTGGACCTCAGCAGGAAGGTATTGAAGCCCGCCTCGCGGATGCATTCCAGCCGCTGTTCAGCCGTAGAGACGAACACGGGTTCCACCATTTTGATTTTCCAGGGCTCTGCCCATGATCTTTTCCTGCGTGTCTCCATACCGGCTTTTCGTGCAAATGTGCATGGCGACACAGGCATCTTTTTATGACAAGGATCATGGTCGCGTACGAGATTCATCGCCCCGGTTTTGCAGGTCCGCGCGATGACTTTTATCATAATGAAACCTGGTTAAATCATAATACCTTCATGGCGTGAATTTTGCGCGATTTTACTGAGAGCTCTTTCCTTCATTTAAAATGTTTCGCATGAAAAAGTGGATCCTCACTGCAGCATGCATCGCCGCCTTCTCCGGTTTTGCTGCAGCACAGAAAAGTCCTGCCCCGGCGCCCGTCAAAAAAAGCGAACAGAAGGTCGTAAAGAAAACACCCGATAACAGGAAGGCTACCCTGAAGCAGGCAACCCCCGTCAAGGATACAACAGCACAGGAGGTCAAGATTTTATTGCCGGTTTTCCCGATTGATACGGTAACAACAGTTCCGAAAACGAAAGATGAATTATAGAGCAGGCTATTTTTTTAAAAACAATGCGGCTACCTCCTCGCGGTAGGTGGCACCAACAGGTATGTCCCTGTCGCCGATCCTGATGTAATTCCCTTCAATAAACGTGATCTTGTTCTTTGCGATGGCGAAGCTTTTATGCACGCGGATGAACTTTCCTGCGGGCAGCTCATCCAGCAGGTCTTTCAGGGTACTGTTCACGAGGTGCTGTCCCTTCAGTGTTCTGATCTTCACATAATCACCACTGGCCTCCAGGTCCAGGATCTCCTCCGTAACAATGCGAAAAACTTTTTTGTCGGCCTTTATAAAAATGGAATCATTCTCCGGCGCCGCCGCTGTTTTTTTCTGTGCCAGCACCTTGTTCACGGCTTTTAGAAATCTCTCAAAGGAAAACGGCTTTACCAGGTAATCTGCTGCATCCAGCTCAAAGCCTTCCACGGCATATTCCGGGTAAGCGGTCGTGATGATCACAGCCGGCCTGCTCTGCAGGGTTTTCAGAAAATTGATCCCAGAGATCCTCGGAAGATTGATGTCCAGGAAAACCAGGTCAAATGTAGAAGACGCCAGTTGCTGCTGCGCCTGCAATGCATCGCCGCAAACGGCGCCGAGGTGCAGTGAAGGGTGATCCGCAATATATTTCTCCAGCACCTGCTGCGCCAGCGGTTCGTCTTCCACGATCATGCAGTTCAGCAGGGGATTCATAACGTCATATGCAATTCAATTGTGAAGGTATCATTGTCTTCTGAAACGTTGAGACGGTGTCTCCCGGGATACAGCAGTTCAAGACGGCGGCGCACATTTTCCAGGCCAACACCTTTTGATCCCTGCGGGTCCTGCAGCGCCTGCCCCTTGTTGTTGGCAATGCGAAGAGAAAAATCATTGCCATGTACCGCCAGGTCCATATGGATGAAGGTAGCACCTGCTTCGCCCTTGGCGCCATGCTTGAACGCATTTTCTGCAAAGGTCACCAGCATCAGGGGTGGAATGCGCTGCGTGGTTACTTCGCCTGCCAGGTTGAACCGGAGGTCGAGCTGGTTGCCGGAGCGTATGCGTTGCAGCTCGATGTAATCCCTCAGGATCTGCAGCTCTTTTTGCAACGGCACGTGATCCTCCCTGGATTCATACAGGTAGTAGCGCATGATATCGGAGAGGCCGAGGATCGCAGCCGGCAGGCGTTCATCGTGGTGCAGCGAGAGGGAATAAATGCTGTTGAGGGTGTTGAAGAAAAAATGGGGATTCACCTGCGCTTTCAGCGCGGCCAGTTCCATTCCCGTCTTTTCCTTTTCCATCACCAGCAGCCGCTGCTGCATTTCATTCACGGTGAACCACGACTTTGACAGTTTCACCAGGGTGGTCACCGCCAGGAACACGATGAAGAACAGCAGCACGTCCCACCACCGGTAGTAAGCGATAAAGAAAAAATCGGGCAGCAGCTTTGCCGACCACTTCTCGAACAGCTGCACGTTCAGCCACACGAACAGCGCAACAGCCCCGAGCAGTGCCACCAGGTATTGCAGCCAGGTCTGCTGCGAACCCAGTCTCGGGATCAGGAACTCCAGGTTGAAGTATACCACGGGCAGGATCGTAGCCAGGAAGAGGCCTGTGTACACGTGGTCCACAAGGGCAGGCTGGTTGTTGATGGCAAACATCCGCAGCAGGATCGTGTAGCACACCGCCACAAAAGCGATATGCGCCAGGATGCGGATCCATTTGCGGTTGTATGTTGCTGTTATATTCACAAATTGACGCGGTTAAGGACCAGGGCGTTTGCCTTGTCGAACAGGCGGTCATCTCCTCCATACTTGCTGAAGAAGGCTTCCAGTTCGCTGGTGGAAGCGGTAATGTACCGGGTGCCGAACAGGGCATCCGATTCATATTTCAGGGCCATGGTACCTTTTGTCACAAGGTCATGAATATAATCACCGTTTACGAAAGTCAGCTTCAGCTGACTGCCGCTGCTTTCCACCCTTGCAAATGAAAAGGTCTCTTTTTTACCCTCCCATAATTCATGGTACAGCGAGTCCGGGATCTCATAAACAGGCCGGTGCATGTCACGCGGATTTTTCATCTTAACGGCGCCTATGGGCGACAGTTGGGCAAAAGTGCGGCCCCTGATGGCAGTGAACTGCAGTATCATGAAATGCCTGATATTATTTACGGTAAAGTCAACGGTGTAGCTGTTGTCCTGCCATTTAACTTCGTTCGTGTCACCTGGTTTGGTTTCTTTTTCCAGGATCTTTCTCATCAGCTTATCCACCTCGCTTCCCCGGTATCGTGAGATGTTGACACTGACGTCCTCGCCCCTCCACTGCCCGACACAGGCATCAAACCGGCTGATGTTGTTGTGGGAGACCAGGGGATTTACCGACGTGAGACACGAGGAAAGGGACACTGCTGCCACCAGCAGCCATATGTATGGTTTCATGATCATTTTGTTTTTGTGTAGTAAATGTTTTCATCGCTTTCATAGGCATCGCTCCGCGAGCCGTATTTTAACAGGAATGCCTGCAGGTCCTTTGTTGATGCCGTGATCAGCAATTCACCCTCCCCGTCATCCGTTCGGATGTAGGTATGCTCAATGCGCACCTGGCGTTTCTTGATGAGGTCTTCCACGAAATCGTCTTTGAACCCGCGCCAGACGAGGGTTTTGTTACCATTCTCAAAATCAACGCGACTGATGGTGTGTCGCTTCAGCTGGTGTTGTTGGAAGAAGTCATCCAGTCCCTGTTCTGCGGGCGTGTCGAGTGGAAATTCATCCATGTACAGGTGCGGACCGATCCTCACGAGGAATGCCAGGGAGCGCCTGTCAAGCTCGCCGTCATCTCCATAGCGGCTGCATACATAGAACCGGTCGCGGTAGAGTCTCAACTTTTCAGGGATGTCGCTGATGCGGATCGTGGAGGCAGGTGCAAACACAACTTTTTTGTCCTGTGACTGCCAGGCACCGCCCATGCGGGAGTCAGTGAGCAGTTCATCCGGTGTAAAAATGGGATGCATGGTCATCAGGCCGCAGCCGGCCAGGAACACCAGGAAAATGGCAATGGGAAATAACTTTTTCATTTCAGTTTTTTTAAGTCCATCCGTTGCTGCAGCGGGGATGTTGTTACAGGATCAAAAGTATCCAGGGCGGAAGGCGGGAACGAATTTTTTCGGCAAACGTGTGCTGCAGGGAGCCAAACAGTAATGGAGAATGGAGAATTGAGAATTGAGAATGGAGAATGTTGCGATGTCACCCTGAGCCCATCGAAGGGTGAATGGGAGAATTGAGAATGGGAGAATTGAGAATGGAGAATTGAGAATGCACCGCGTTCTCTGCG
>DASUVB010000239.1:0-8397 GCA_036373835.1 Flavisolibacter sp.
CGTGGCGAACGTCACGTTATACGCGATGCTTGTATAATCGCTGAAATTACGCACGATCCAGCCGCCGCCTCCGGTGATACCGGCAAGCATGATCGGGATGAACATGATCGCCTGTGCAAAGATGATCGGCATGACACCCGCGCTGTTCACCTTGATGGGCAGGAACTGGCGGGCACCACCGAACTGGCGGTTGCCGACGATCTGCTTGGCATAGTTCACCGGTATCTTTCGCACACCCTGGACCAGCAGGATACACCCGAGGATGATCGCGATCAGGATGGCAATTTCGATAATGAAGATCAGGATCTGCCCGGACCTCGTTGACTTCGCGGTCAGTTCCTGGAAGAATGACTGTGGCAGTCGTGCAAGGATACCCACCATGATGATGAGTGATGTACCGTTACCAAGACCTTTGTCGGTGATCTTTTCACCCATCCACATCACGAACAGCGTACCGGCAGTGAGGATCACAACGGTTGACAGCCAGAACATCCCGGAATAACCGGCAATGATCCCACCGGTGCTGCGCGTCATTTCCTCGAGGTATTTCACGTACGCGGATGCCTGCACAGCTGTCACGGCAACGGTCAGGTAACGTGTCCACTGGTTGATCTTCTTTCGGCCGCTTTCACCTTCCTTCTGGAGCTTCTGGAACTGGGGCACCAGCACGGTCATCAGCTGCATGAAGATAGAGGCGGAGATATACGGCATGATACCAAGCGCGAAGATCGAAGCCTGTGAGAAGGCACCGCCGGCGAATGTGTCAATCAGTCCCAGGATACCGCTTTTTGTTCCTTCCAGGTCGAGCTTAGTAGGATCGATGCCCGGCAGCACAATATGCGTACCCACACGGTAAATGAAAATAAGGAGCAGTGTGAACAGGATCTTGCTGCGCAGCTCTTCGATGCTCCAGATATTTTTTAACGTTTGAATTAATTTCTTCACGGGAAAATTTTGGTCGAATACAAAAAAGACGCATTGCTGCGCCTCGCAAATTAAGAAAAATTACTTCACGATTTCCACGGAACCGCCCGCTGATTCGATGGCCTGCTTCGCTTTTTCGCTGATCGCATTCACCTTGAAGGTCACCTTGCTTTTCAGCTCACCGTTACCCAGCACCTTCACGCGGTCAGTCTGGTTGATAAGACCATTCGTATACAGGTTCTCGAGGTTGAATTCCTGGATGCCGTATTTATCGACGATCTGCTCGATCTGACCCAGGTTGAACACCTTGTATTCAATGCGGTTGGGATTCTTGAAGCCACGCTTCGGGATCCGGCGCTGGATGGGCATCTGGCCGCCTTCGTGCGCACGCTTTCTTTTATAACCGGCGCGGCTTTGGCCACCCTTGTTACCCTTCGTGGAAGTTCCGCCATGCCCGGAAGCTTCACCACGTCCTAATCTTTTTTCCTTGTGTACAGCGCCTTTTGCAGGTCGCAGGTTGTGTAGGTTCATTGCTTTGATTTTTACTTACGGGGAATCGCCCCTCGCTTATTGTTAATGATGGAGCCTGGTTGGTGGATCAATGATCCAACCTGTCATCAGACTTCCTCGACTGTGATCATGTGCTCTACCTTTCGCACCATGCCCAGGATCTGGGGCGTGGCATCAACTTCCTTGGTGGCATTCATCTTGTTCAGACCAAGTGCCTTCAAAGTCAGCTTCTGGCGCTCAGGGCGGTCGATAGGACTTTTAACTAAAGTGATTCTGATCTTTTTCATTATAGAGATTTTATGCTCCGTACCAGGCACGGACAGTTCTAGCCATTAAAAACTTTCTTCAGACCAATTCTCCTGGTCTTGGCCACGCTCACCGGTTCACGCAACAGGGCCAGCGCCTTGAAAGTTGCCTTCACCACGTTATGCGGGTTTGCAGAGCCAAGCGACTTTGCCAGGACATCCGTCACACCGGCGCTTTCCAGGACAGCACGCATGGAACCCCCGGCAATTACACCGGTACCGTGCGCAGCCGGCTTGATCAGCACCTTGGCAGCACCTTCTTTCGCAAGCTGGTCGTGGGGGATCGTTCCGTGCATCACCGGAACCTTGATCAGGTTCTTCTTTGCATCCTCAATTCCCTTTGTGATCGCTTCCTGCACTTCCTTGGCTTTGCCGAGACCGTGTCCCACAACACCCTGCTCGTTACCGACAACTACCAGCGCAGAGAAAGAGAACGTACGACCACCCTTGGTAGTTTTCACCACGCGGTTGATCGCCACTACCTTTTCTTTCAGTTCCAGGTCGCCTGCTTTTACTCTGTTTAAAATTGCTTTTGCCATTTTATTTTTCTTAGTAATTACTTAATGTGATCCCGTGCAACGGGAATGTTTTAGAATACGAGGCCGCCTTCCCTTGCACCTTCAGCTACCTGTTTTACACGGCCATGGTACAGGTTCCCGCCGCGGTCGAAAACAACGTTCTCGATCCCCAGCTCCTTTGCCTTGCGGGCGATCGCCTGTCCTACCAGCTTGCTCTTTTCTGATTTTGTCCCGGTCTGTCCTTTCAGGTCCTTGTCCTTGGATGATGCGGCAGCCAGCGTTACGGCATTGTCGTCATCGATCAGCTGAACATAGATTTCTGTATTGCTGCGGAAGACAGAAAGACGCGGCTTCTGGGCGGTGCCCTTCACCTTCGCGCGAATGCGGTAGCGAATATTTTGTCTTCTTGTAGTTTTTGCGCTTGTTCTCATTGTATTTCTGTTTATTTCCTGATACTGCCAGGAATCATGTTATTTTTCATGGAAGCCATCGCACGGAATATCCGTTGCGCGACAGGCTTATTTACCAGCTGCCTTACCAGCTTTCTTGCGAACGATCTCACCCGCGTAACGCACACCTTTTCCTTTGTACGGCTCCGGCTTGCGCAGGCTGCGGATCTTGGCCGCTACCTGGCCGATCAGCTGGCGGTCGATGCCTTCCAGTGTGATCGTTGGGTTCTGCCCCTTGAGCTGCTCGGTTGTTACCTTCAGTTCTTTCGGGATCTCGAACACGATGTTATGCGAATAACCAAGCGCCAGGTCCAGCACATTGCCGGAGTTGGCTGCCTTGAAACCCACACCGATCAGTTCCATTTTCTTTGTATATCCATCGGTTACGCCTTTCACCACGTTGGCGAGCAAAGCCCTGGAAAGGCCATGCAGTGCACGGTGGCGGATCTGGTCTGTAGGGCGGGTAACGTTGATCACGCCGTCCTTTATTTCAACCTTCATATCACGGTCAATGGCCTGCTTCAGCTCACCCTTCGGTCCTTTTACAGTAACCACGTTGTCATTTCCCACGGTAACAGTTACGCCTGAAGGAACTGTGATGGGTGCTTTACCTATACGAGACATAATTTCAATTTTCTTTAATGATAAATGCTGGCAATGTGGCGGGGAACGTGTTCAGTTCCGTATAGAGAACTTAAATTGTCATTCACCGCTGGTCATGCCGGAACCATTGCCTCTTTCCGGCCGCTTATTATCAATACACGTAGCAAAGAACTTCACCGCCGACATTTTGCGCCTTGGCTTCCTTATCGGTCAGCACACCGCGCGATGTGGAAATGATCGCAACGCCCAGGCCATTCTTCACGCGACGGAAATCATCGGGACGTGCATAGTGGCGCAGGCCCGGACGGCTCACACGCTCCAGGGACTGGATCGCGGGCTGCTTGGTCTGCGGGTCATACTTCAGGGCGATCTTGATCACACCCTGCTTGTTGTCGTCCTCGAACTTGTACTTCAGGATATAGCCCTGGTTGTACAGGATTTCGGTCATGCGCTTCTTCAGGTTCGACGCAGGGATCTCGACGATCCTGTGTCCGGCCATTTGCGCATTACGGATTCTTGTCAAAAAATCTGCAATAGGATCTGTTACCATATTTTCTCCTCCTACATTCCGCCGGGGCGGAACAATTGGAATTTAAGTTTGTGTTTAAGTCAGGAAGGCATTGTGCCTGCCCGTTTACCAGCTCGCTTTTTTCAAACCTGGAATCTTGCCATTCAGCGCCATGTCACGCAGGGCCACGCGGGAAATGCCGAAATAACGGACATAACCCCTGGGGCGGCCTGTCATCTGACAGCGGTTCTTTAAACGAACTTTGGAAGAGTTCCTGGGAAGTGCATCGAGCCCAGCCCAGTCACCGGCAGCCTTCAGTGCTTCTCTTTTCTCAGCATACTGAGCTACCATTTTCTCCCTCTTGCGTTGCCTGGCCTTTACTGATTCTTTAGCCATGTGTATTTGATTTGATAGTTGTTTACTTTTTGATATTCCTGAAAGGCATTCCCATCTCCTTCAGTAATTCATATGCTTCCTCGTCGGTCTGTGCAGTGGTTACAAAAGTGATATCCAGTCCTGTAATGCGGTTCACCTTGTCGATGTCGATCTCCGGGAAGATGATCTGCTCTGTAACGCCCATGGTATAGTTACCGCGGCCGTCGAAAGATTTTTCATTAACACCCTTGAAGTCGCGCACGCGCGGCAATGCCACAGCGATCAGGCGGTCCAGGAATTCATACATCTTCTCGCCGCGCAGCGTAACGCGTGCACCGATCGGCATGTGCTTCCGCAGCTTGAAGTTGGAGATATCCTTCTTCGACAGCGTAGCCACGGCTTTCTGGCCACTGATCGTTGTCAGCTCGTCCAGTGCAATGTCCACCAGCTTCTTGTCATTCACGGCACCATTCACGCCGCGGTTGATCGCGATCTTTTCCAGCTTGGGAACCTGCATGATGGACTTGTACCCGAAACGCTTCATCAGCGCAGGGATCACGTCACTCCTGTATTTCTGCTTTAACCTCGGAGAATAAGTTGCTGTTGCCATTAGATTACCCCCCCTGATTTTTTAGATACACGTACTTTTTTGTCATTCTGCACATCGCGCTTCACCTTGGTGCCCTGCTTGCCATCCCACAGCATTACGTTGGAGATGTGGATCGGGGCTTCCTTCTTGATAATGCCGCCCTTGGTATTCTGTGCCGAAGGCTTGGTATGCTTCGTGATGATGTTAACACCTTCCACCAGCACCTTGCCTTCATCTACCAGCACTTCCTTTACCATGCGGGGCTTCTTCAGGTCCTTGTCATCACCGGAGATCACAACAACCTTGTCGCCCTTCCTGATATTGTACTTTGGTTTAAATCTTGTTTTCATTTGCTCTGTTTATTTCCTGATACTGCCAGGAATTTTATTAATTACTATTTTGATTCACGGCCACCTCGTGCTTACAGCACTTCCGGCGCCAGTGAAATGATCTTCATGTAACCCTTGTCGCGCAGTTCCCTGGCCACAGGTCCGAAAATACGCGTGCCCCTGGGCTCGTCGGCGGCATTCAGGATCACCACGGCATTGTCATCAAAACGGATGTACGAACCATCCTTGCGACGCAGTTTGTTCTTGGTGCGAACGATCACGGCTTTGGCAACAGTACCTTTCTTGATACCGCCGGCAGGAATGGCATCCTTTACAGTCACAACGATCTTATCACCCACCCTTGCATAACGCTGTCCGCTGTTACCCAACACACGGATACAAAGCACTTCCTTGGCTCCACTGTTATCCGCTACATTCAAACGGGATTCTTGCTGGATCATTTTTTTAGCTTTAGCTCAGGGACGGATATACCGGCCCTGTTGTTAAAAATTCTTTATTCAAACCGCCGCGCCTGCGGCAGATCTTATTTCACTTTCTCTACAATCTCCACCAGTCTCCAACGCTTCGTCTTGCTCATCGGGCGTGTTTCCATGATGCGAACCACATCACCGATGCTTGCCTCGTTCTTCTCGTCGTGAGCATGAAACTTGGTCGTCTTCTTGATGAACTTTCCGTAGATCGGGTGCTTTACCTTACGTTCAACAGCAACCGTAATGGTCTTAGTCATTTTGTTGCTGGTGACGACGCCGATCCTCTCTTTGCGGATGTTCCGTGCCTCGTCGTCCTTGCGGACCTGTGTATTTTGCATTTCAGCCATATTAAAAGCTTTAAGCGGTGAGCCGGGCGTTACAGTTGTTGCTGCAGAACCGGCATCCGGCTAATTAGACACCTAATTGTTTCTTTTTTAACTGGGTTTTCAGGCGCGCCAGTTCCCTGCGCAGGCCTCTGATACTCATTGGATTTTCCAACGGCGAGATCGCATGAGCGAATTCAAGCTTCTTCAGGCGCAACTCATCTTCCCTGATGCGTGCTGCCAGGTCCTGCTCATTCAAACCCTGGATGCTCTTTTTAAAATCTACTGACTTTGACATTGTTTATAATTTGACATTGATCCGGCTGCGTGCTACCGGGTTGTTTATGCTTCGGTTAAATCGTAGCGCCTGATGAACTTCGTGGCGATCGGCAGCTTGCCGGCAGCCAGGTGCAGCGCACCCTTTGCCACTTCCTCCGTCACGCCGTCGATCTCGAATAAGATACGTCCCGGCTTCACTACCGCTGCCCAGTATTCCAGGTTACCCTTACCCTTACCCATACGCACCTCGGCAGGCTTGTTGGTGATCGGCTTGTCCGGGAAGATGCGGATCCATACGTTACCCTCACGCTTCATGTGACGCGTAAGCGCCTGGCGCGCAGCTTCAATCTGGCGGTCGGTGATCCAATGGCTTTCCAAAGCTTTCAGCGCATAGGATCCGAAAGAGATCGTGGTGCCTCTTTTCGCATCACCCTTCATGCGACCCTTCTGCATTTTCCTGTGCTTTGTTCTTTTCGGCTGTAACATCTATTGCAATTTGAAAATTTGAAAATTTGAGAATGACTCCCGGCTCCCGTCTCCTATCTCCCGGCTCCTGTCTCCCGTCTCACACCTCCCGTCTCCTAACTCCTCTCTCCCTTACCCCCGCGGCCACGGTTGAAATCGCGGCCACCGCCGCCACCCTGCCTGCGGTCACCACCACGGAAACCACCGGCTCTGTCATCCCTCCTGTCTCTCCTGTCGCTCACATCGCTCTTGCCACCGACGAAGTTGGGATTCAGGTCGCGCTTCTGCAGCACTTCACCCTTACAGATCCACACCTTGATACCGATCTTTCCATACACCGTCAGTGCGAACACGTTGGCGTAATCGATGTCCATACGGAACGTGTGCAGCGGGGTACGACCCTGCTTGATCTCTTCTGTACGGGCGATCTCGGCGCCACCCAGGCGTCCGCTCACCTTCACCTTGATCCCTTCGGCACCCATGCGGAGCGCTGAAGCGATCGCCATTTTGATGGCTCTTTTATAATTGATCCTGTTCTCGATCTGGCGGGCAATGGTGTCAGCAACGATCATCGCGTCGAGCTCCGGGCGGCGGATCTCGAGGATGTTGATCTGTACATCTTCCTTGCCGGTCAGCTTCTTCAGTTCTTCCTTGATACGATCTACTTCATTGCCACCCTTACCGATGATGATACCGGGCTTTGAAGTGTGAATGGTAACGATCAGCTTCCCCAGTGTTCTTTCGATCACAATTTTCGCGATACCTCCCTTGTTGATACGGGCGTTGAGGTAGGTCCTGATCCTGTTATCCTCGATCAGCTTCTGTGCGAAGTCTTTTTTGTTACCATACCAGTTAGATTCCCATCCGCGGATGATGCCTAACCTGTTACCAATCGGATTTGCTTTTTGACCCATGTTTTTGATTTGACTTGTGATGCGCCGGACATTCGGCGTATCCTACAAAATTTGTTTACTGCAGGCACCGGGGCGCCTGCCGGTTATTATGCTTTTGCGTCAACAATTACGGTGACGTGATTGCTTCTCTTACGGATCCTGTAACCACGGCCCTGAGGCGCCGGGCGCATACGCTTGAGGGTCCTCGCCCCGTCCACGAATACGGTTTTTACGAACAACTGTCCTTCATCACCACCTTCGTTCTTCTGCTTCCAGTTGCTGATGGCGCTCAGAACGAGCTTGCGCATCGGCACAGCCGGGTGCTTCGGATTGTGCTCCAGTACGGCCAATGCTTTTTCCACATCCATGCCGCGGATCAGGTCTGCGAGCAGGCGCATCTTGCGCGGTGATGTCGGGTAGTTTCTCAGTTTTGCTACTGCTTCCATTTTTTTACTATTTCTGATTTGCCCTGCCGTTGCCAGCGGGGTAATTATCCTTTTTTGCTTGAGTGTCCTTTAAAGTTCCGCGTAGGAGCGAATTCACCCAGTTTGTGCCCTACCATGAACTCAGTTACATACACGGGGATGAACTTGTTCCCGTTGTGTACCGCAAACGTGTGGCCTACAAAATCCGGAGTGATCGTAGAACGACGGCTCCAGGTTTTGATCACACCCTTCTTGCTTTTGCCTTCGTTGATCGCAACGATCTTCTCTTCAAGATGAGCCGCTACGTAAGGACCTTTTTTAATTGAACGAGCCATATCTTAATTACTAATTATTAATTATTGATTATTTAGCCAGTTTGCTTCCGTTTTTACGTTGGATGATCAGCTTATC
>DASUVB010000240.1:0-3070 GCA_036373835.1 Flavisolibacter sp.
ACAAAGCCTGGCGCAGCGCAGGTGTCAAACCTCAAACCTCGAACTGTAGCCCCGATAAGCTCGCGGCATAACACCCCAAATGGCTGCAACTTTGTACCTTAGTCGTTTTCATCCTTTATAAATCAGCCACCACCGAAGACAGCAAGAATGCATTGTAAACGATCCCTCCTCATATTGTTCGTGATCCTGATCGGATCCTGTAAAAAGGAACTGTCAAACGAGAACCAGCCGCCCGTGGCGGTGGCTGGACCTGACCTGTCGGTCACCCTTCCGGGTCCCGCCACGCTTGATGGAAGCCAGTCGTATGATCCCGGCGGAAACATCGCCGCTTACCAGTGGACGCAACTTTCCGGGCCGGCACCAGCGCAGCTCCAGGCACCGGGGGCGGCTGTAACGACGGCCACCAACCTCGTCGCGGGAACCTACCTGTTCCAGCTGATGGTCACTGACGAAACCGGGTTGACAGGCGTGGATACCGTGCAGGTAACCACCACCACGGCACCGAAACAACCGCCGGTGGCAAATGCCGGCAACGACCAGGTGTTGGCACCAGGCACAACATCCACGAATTACGATGGTAGTGGGTCAACGGATCCTGACGGAACCATTATATCGTATGCCTGGACGCAGATCAGTGGGCCGGTGCAGAGCGCCATCAGCGCACCTGCGCAGGTCAGCGGAACTATTTCCAACCTGGCGGCCGGTTCCTACACATTCCAACTGCTGGTCACGGACAACCAGGGCGCCACAGACCTGGACACGATGCAGGTCGTTGTGGGCGCGCAAACGCCATGCACGGCGAACAGGCCCGTGATAAATGCGCAGCTGGTGCCTTTCGGAACATTGTCCATCGCGCGCAGCGGCATTTTCCCCGCCGCAGTGGGCAACAGGCTCATTTTTGCAGGCGGCGTGGCGCAGGGTGGATTCTCTACCCGCGCAGATGTATACGACTTCAGTGCGAACACCTGGTCAACCGCCGAGATCAGCCAGGGGAGGCAGGGGATTGCTGTGACGACCATTGGAACCAAAGCATTTTTCGCCGGCGGCGGCAATCACTTTGCCAATACCGTTTATGATAAGGTTGATATTTATGACGCTGCTACGAACACCTGGTCCGTGCAGTCACTGAGCCAGGCGCGTTCCTATGCAGCCGCTGCGACCGTTGGTGACAAGGTGGTCATTGCAGGAGGCGGTTACTGGAGCGGAACCTACTGGAGCAGCGATCGCGTGGATATTTACGACAACACCAACAATACATGGACCACTGCTACATTGAGCGTCGGCCGCCATTCGCTGACCGCGACAACGGTTAATAATGAGGTGTACATAGCCGGGGGATCGCAGGGTTCGGGTGTCGGCATTGTTCCAAGCGGTGTCGTCGATGTGTACGATGCATCAGCGAATACATGGACAACCTCGTCGGCAGACACCATGTCGCAGCGCACCATGGAGCATGCCGCCATTGCCGACGGCAACAGGATCTATTGGGCCGGAGGCATCTTCACATCAACCGGAACGCTTACCAACAAAGTGGAGATCCGGGATGTAAGTACCGGTACATCCACATACAATTGCCTGCACACCACAAAGGCACGGTTTCCCGTAGTAAAAAAGAACAACCAACTCATTTTCTTTACCTACAGCAGCGACAATCAGTTTGACATTTACGATATCGCCACCAATACCTGGAAGATCGGGCGGCTGCCCTTTAACCTGGCGCACGCCGCCATCATTACCGTCAACAACGAGATCTACGTGGCTGGTGGATTCATTGACGCGACACCCGCACCGACGAATGGTATCTGGAAACTTACCTGGTGATCGCTGTCCTTTCTTTGCCTAACTTTTTTCCACCTTTTGTCCCGCCTCCGCCAGCTACGGTCTCGGTGGCCACAGCCTTTGGCAAAGGCCATGTACAGGCCAGCAGCTAGCAACCAGCAACTAGCAACCAGCAACTCCCGTCTCCGGGCTAACGGCTCGTGGCTCCCTACTCCCCACTCCCGACTCCGGTCTGCAAAGCCGTTCATCAGGTGATCGCCGCGCTTTATCAAACGGGAATATATGTAAAGTGATAATTTAGTCCCTTTGCATCGGACCCTTGTTCAGCATATGAAAACCAACGCGCTTTTACTTTTGATGATCCTTTGGTGCAGCACTGCGCTGTGCCAGTCCGGTGATTCCGTAATTACCAGGAAAAAATATGTTACACAACGCCTGCAGGGAACGATCACCCTGGATGGAGCCCCCGACGAAGAAGCGTGGAATGCAGTCTCGTGGGAAGGCGGCTTTACGCAGTACCAGCCGGGCGAGGGCAATCCCCCGACACAGGAAACAGCCTTCAAAATTCTTTACGACAACAAGTTCCTGTATATCGCTTACCGTTGCTTCGACTCGGCGCCCGATTCCATCATCAGGCGCATGAGCCGCCGCGATGAATTTCCCGGCGACTGGATGGAAGTGAATATCGACAGCTACCACGACCAGCGCACCGCATTTTCTTTTACGCTTTCGGTATCAGGCGTGCGCGGCGATGAATTTGTTTCCAATGACGGGCGCAACTGGGACGTCAGCTGGAACCCGATCTGGTATGGAAAAACAAAGGTTGATGACAAGGGCTGGACTGCCGAAGTGAAGATCCCGCTGAGTCAACTACGTTATGGCAATGAAAAGGACAAGGTGTGGGGGCTGCAGGTCCATCGCCGCCTGTTCAGGCGGGAAGAACGCTCCACCTGGGTGCTCATCCCGCAAACCACCGGCGTGTGGACCAGCCAGTTCGGCGAGCTGCACGGATTGAAAGATATTCCAACACACCGCCAGGTCGAGATTGCGCCGTACGTCACCGTGCAGACCGACGTGTACAAAGAGCAGGAGGGAAATCCATTTGCCACCGGTTTTGATAAAAGACTTACCGCTGGTGTTGATGGCAAGTATGCAGTGACTAACGATCTCATTCTCGACTTCACCATCAACCCCGACTTCGGGCAGGTCGAAGCGGATCCTTCGCAGGTACGCATTGACGGCTTTCAGAACTTTTTCGAGGAACGCCGCCCATTCTTCATCGAAAGCCGGA
>DASUVB010000241.1:0-5146 GCA_036373835.1 Flavisolibacter sp.
AGCTGTAATATCCCTTTCCAGTTTTCTTGCCCAGCTCACCGTTGTCGACCTTTGTTTTTTGGATAGTCGAAGGCATAAGTCTTTCGGGGCGCCCAAGCTGCTCATATACCGAACAGCTTACAGCATAATTGATGTCATTCCCTATAAGGTCCATCAGGCGGAAGGGTCCCATGCGAAAACCGGCATTTTCCAGCAGTCGGTCAATGGTTTCAAAGGCAACGCCTGCTTCGGCCAGCCGAAGCGACTCAATATAATATGGACGTGCTACCCGGTTCACAATAAACCCGGGCGAATCGCGGCAGGCAACCGGCGTCTTGCCGAACCGGCGTGTCAGGTCCACCAGGGTTTCCATAACAGCCTGTGAGGTCTGGTCGGCGCGGACCACTTCCACCAGTTTCATGACCGGAGCCGGGTTGAAAAAATGCAGGCCGGCTACTCTTTCAGGATGCGCAATATTTTTCGCCAGCGACGAAATGGAAAGGGAGGAGGTGTTGCTGGCAAATATGGTGGCCGGTGAATTGATCGCTGCCAGTTGACTGAACAGTTCAATCTTCACCTCCGGCTTCTCAACGATGGCTTCGATCACTACTTCGGCTACGCAGTCACGGATCTCCGATGCGTACGTGATGTTTGATAAGGTACTGTTTCTCTTCTCTTCGCTGATCTTGCTCCTGTTCAGAAGTTGCTGCAGGTCATTTCCCGTCCGGATGCGTGCTTTATCCAGCATGCCGGGGTCCACATCAAAAAGTATGGTGGCGAAACCAGCTGCTGCCGACACCTGCGCGATGCCTGCTCCCATAGTACCCGCACCACATACACAAATGGTTTTTTTCTCCATGATGGTTGTAAAGGTAATTGGTAAAACAGCTTAACTTGATCCGGTAAATTTTCCAGATGGCATATTCCGAAGGCGAAAAGGATTTTTTCAAGAAGCGGCATACAACGACGTTCGCCTTTGCCGTGGCGGTATTACTGTTCCTGCTTCCATTCGTTGAGTTCAGGTGCAACGGCTTTGTGCTGGCAGACGCACGCGGCATTGACCTCGTCGGCGGTACAGTACGCGAAAAGCTGTCCAAAAATGAGGGCACCTATTCAAAGTTCAAAAGAGAAGAGTGGCACGGGGAGAAGAAAGCACCGTTTACGAAGCCGAATCCATTTGCCATCATTGCCCTGGCAGCGGGTTTTGGCGGACTGTTGCTGTCATTTTTCCGGATGCGGACCCGCCCACTGCTCAGCATCGTGGCCGGGGCCATCGGTGCCTTGTCCCTTCTGGCCCTCCTCATATCTGTCAAGAACCGGTTTGACATGAGCTATGATGACGAGGGTGGTAACGTTGAACTGACGGCGGATTTCACGGTGCCCTATTATTTCTCGTTTTTCGCTTTCATCGTCGCGGCCTTTTTCGGGTGGAAGCATCGGCAGCTGCAGGCACACCAGGACATGCCGCCCGATCGCGCGCCGCAGGTGCGCATCCAGAACCCCGGCGAACAGTCCGATTTCCCATCCGCAGCAACAGACTCAGAGATTGGCTGATCACAGGCCGGCCTTCACTTTCACGACAACCGCGGCCCTTGCCAGCAGGGGCAGGAGCAGGAAAGCCGCTATGCCGGCCACCCACGACCAAATCCCGAAAAGCACTGTTACGAGGATCCAGTAAACAGGGTAGAATACCATCAGTAACGATGTCTGAACGGAATCGTAATGGCCGCTGCGTTTAAAGTTGAGTTCTGTAAAGACCTTGCAGATCAGGAAAAAGGGCAGGTGCAGCACGATGCCGGCCACCGCGGGGATCAGCATCATATAAAATAAGGTGTCTTTTGCCAGATTGAAACGTTTCGCGCGGCTTTGGCGGTCCCCGTCTTCGATCTCGTAAACCAGGTCCTGCAACTGCTGTTGGAGCATTTCATTGAAGTGCACAAGCTGTCGTCCATCGGTGGCTTCGGGGTCGAGCGCCGATGAAGTGATCGCTGTTCCGAAATTCAGGTGTACCTCCTTCCCGAATTTTTTGAACGAGCTGTAATTGATCCCAAGCGGCAATACCCGAAGGGGGATGCTGTTCTGCCAGGCCGTCGTGGCCAGCCGCGCCGTTCCCTTCTTGAGGGGGCGCAGGTGCCATTCATTTTCACACCGGCCCTCGCTGAAGATGAGGACGATGCCATTGTTCCTGAATGTCCGGTGGCAGGCATCAAACGTGGTATAGTTATGGCCGAGGTTGTGGACACCCTCGCTGGTGCGGTACACGGGCAGCAGCCGCAACCGGCGCAGCAGCCGGTTAATGACCGGGTGCTGGAATGCATCACCACGTGCCAGTGAGTACACCTGGTTATCGAACAGCGTGGTGAGAATGATCCCGTCAAGAAAAGAATTCGGGTGGTTGGCAGCGATCAGCAGCGGCCCGCCCGAAGAGAGCACTTCCGGCCGGTTGATGCGGATGCGCGCGCAATAGATGCGGATCGCCAGCCGCGCATATGACTTGAGAAGAGAATACAGCACCGTTTGATTGTTGCGTCAAAAGTAATGGTATGGCCCGGAGACAGCGGCAATAAAAAACTTCCCTTTATCTTCGCACGGCCAACCCGGTACATATGCTCCCTAAATACAAACGCATCCTGTTAAAGCTTTCTGGTGAATCATTGATGGGCGACAAATCTTTTGGCTTCGACAACGACGTGCTGGGCCAGTATGCGCTCGACATCAAGTCCATAACGGAACTGGGCGTACAGGTGGCCATCGTCATTGGCGGTGGCAACATCTATCGCGGGATGAACGAATCGGAGACCGGCATTGAACGTGCACATGGTGATTATATGGGCATGCTTGCTACCGTGATCAACGGCATGGCCCTGCAGGCGGCGCTGGAGAAGATCGGCGTGTATACCAGGCTGCAGAGCGCCATCAAGATGGAGCAGATCGCCGAGCCGTACATCCGCAGGCGTGCGATCCGCCACGTGGAAAAAGGAAGGGTGGTGATCTTTGGAGCCGGCACCGGCAATCCTTACTTTACAACGGATACCGCCGGGTCGCTGCGGGCCATCGAGATCAAGGCCGACGTGATCATGAAAGGCACCCGCGTGGACGGCATTTATTCCTCCGATCCCGAAAAAGATCCCAACGCTACCAAGTACGGGAAGATCACTTTCCAGGAGTGCATCACCAATAAACTGAACGTTATGGACATGACGGCCTTTACCCTGTGCATGGAAAATGAGCTCCCGATCGTGGTTTTCGACATGAACAAACCGGGCAACCTCAGGCGGGTGGTGACCGGCGAAAAGGTGGGAACCCTTGTAACCGCCTAATATTTTTCCCCTACTATTCGGCTTTTCGGAAATAATTACTAGCTTGTTCGCGAAACTTACCGGAACGAACTGCATGTCATTTTTACTCATCGATCTGAGCCTTATAGAGATTTCTGTATTGCTGGTCGGGGCGTTTATTCTTGCCCTCGCCATTTACTTCTTTATCGACAGCCGGCGATCGCTGCAACAGACCCTCAGGGATAATAAACTCGTGATTCCTGCAAAAAAGGAAAAGGCGAAGGCCGTTCGCGAAACTCCCCTCCCTCAGCCAGTGCCTGAATTGGCTGAAAGACGTTTGCAGCCTGTTGCAGAGACACCGCGCGCGGACCTTTCGCACGACCTGAAGGCTACCATCATGCAACAGCAAAGGATACTGGACGGCTTGTTGAAGCAGGTGGAGGAAGCGGAAAATGACGGGAAGGATCAGTTACGTGCAGAGAACGAGGAGTTGCTGGATGATATCAGGAGGCTCGAGGAGCTGATTGATAAAAAGAATGGCGAGATCAATGGGCTGAAGCAGCAGGCGGCACTCGCGCAGAAGCTCACAACGCGCGTGGAGGAGATCTACCACGAATTCGAGCAGCTGCAGCAAAAGATGGTGATCCTTGAGAAGCAGGCGAGTCGCGCTAATAACCTTGCCATTGAGCTGGAAGATACCAGGCAGGCGTATGAGCAGGTTCACAAGGAGCTTACCAGGAAGCAGGAGCGGCTGGATGAATCATTCGAAGAGAACCAGCGACTGCAGCTTGTGTTGAATGCCGTGGAAGACAAGCTTGCCGAGGCAAATGTGCAGAGACAGCAACTTCAAAAAAAGGTCCAGTTCCTCCAGGACCTGAATACAGATATGCAAACGATGTCGGATACCAACCAGAAGCTGAAGACCGAACTGCGTCGCATCGGCGAACTGGAAAGTATGCTGAATATGATTGCGGAGGAACGCGATTACCTGCTGAAAAGACAAGCGGACAAGTAACCGCTTACCTTTGCGCAACAATTGTTGACATGACCTCCATTGCCGAATTGCGCAGGGAATATTCTTCCCAGAGCCTGCTGGAGCAGGACGTAGCACCACATCCCATACAACAGTTTACCACCTGGTGGAAGCAGGCGCTCGACGCGCAGATCGTCGAACCCAACGCCATGACCCTTGCCACCGCATCTTCTGACGGTATGCCGTCTGCGCGGGTAGTGCTTCTGAAAGGTTATGATGAAAATGGGTTTGTGTTTTACACCAATTACAAAAGTTACAAGTCGGTGCAGCTCGACGACAATCCGAAAGCCTGCCTGCTGTTCTACTGGAAAGAGGTGGAACGCCAGGTGCGCATCACCGGCCTGGTAACGAAGACCACGGAACGAGAGAGCGATGTGTATTTTTCGTCGCGGCCGGTAGGCAGCCAGATCGGTGCCTGGACGTCACCGCAAAGCCAGGTGATCGAAAGCCGCAGCTGGCTTGACAACCATTACCTGGAGGTGGCAGAACGTTTTCGCGAAAAGCAGGTGCAACGCCCCCCGTTCTGGGGTGGATATGTGATCCAGCCGGTGGTCATGGAATTCTGGCAGGGACGGCCAAGCAGGCTGCACGACCGTATTCAGTATACGCTTGAGGAGGGAGGAACGTGGAAGATTGAACGCCTGGCTCCCTGATTCAGAAGCAGGCATTCATCATCCCTTACTGCTCTTTTTTCACGGCAGGCGCATTGCCCGTGATCTTCTTGTCGCCGGCAGGCCTTGACTTGCCGAATGATCCTTTAAAGATTTTTCCTTTCTTGGTTTTTTTATCACCTCTTCCCATGTTGATTGATTTGTGAGCAAATGTAACCATACGGCAGCAATTTCACCCGCCGGAT
>DASUVB010000242.1:0-3697 GCA_036373835.1 Flavisolibacter sp.
GCCATCGTCATCGGGCTGTCGCTCTTTGGACTCATCGAAGAGCTTACCCGGGACATGCGGAACTCGGTGCTGTCGCTGATGGTGTTCTTTTCGATCGGTCTTGTGTGGCTGATCTCTGCGCTGCACAAACAAAATAAGCTGAAATTTGCACGATGAATCTTTACACGGTAAACACCGGATATTTCAAACTTGACGGGGGCGCCATGTTCGGCGTGGTTCCCAAGACAATCTGGAACAAGATCAACCCGGCCGATGAAAATAACCTGTGTCCATGGTCGATGCGATCATTGCTGATCGAGGATGGCAACCGGTTGATCCTGGTCGACAATGGTATCGGTGACAAGCAGGATGAAAAATTTTTCAGGCACTATTACCTGCATGGCGATGACACACTGGAAAAATCGCTGGCAACGCATGGCTTCACCCCGGGCGACATCACGGATGTGATCCTGACGCACCTGCATTTTGATCATTGTGGCGGCAGCGTGATCCGTGAAAACGGCCGCCTGGTCCCGGCGTTCCCAAATGCCGTGTACTGGAGCAATGAAAACCACTGGCAATGGGCGGTGGAACCGAACGATCGCGAAAAGGCTTCTTTCCTGAAAGAGAATATCCTTCCCATCCAGGAAAGCGGCCAGCTGCAGTTCATCCGCATGCCGGAAAAAACAAATGACTCACGACTCCCTGCGACTGCATTTTCTGAAAATATCTCCATGCGCTTTGTGAACGGGCATACGGAAGCCATGATGCTGCCGCAGATCAGGTACGGCGACAAGACCATCGTGTATATGGCTGACCTGCTGCCATCGGCCGGGCATATTCCCATTCCGTATGTAATGGCTTACGATATGTTCCCGCTGACGACGTTGCTGGAGAAAAAGTCTTTCCTGCACGAAGCAGTGGAGCACGATTATATTTTATTCTTCGAACACGACCCGCATATCGAATGCTGCAACCTGCAGCGGACTGAACGCGGGATCCGCCACGGCGAGACATTCCCGCTTTCTTCCCTTAAATGATCGTATCCTCCTGCTTCCGGAAGATGCGGTGATTTAGAATAAGGAGACTTCCGATTACTGCCGGGAATATCAGGTTGATGAACCAGATGGAAACGGTCGCAAGCCCGATCCCGAGTGCATTCGGGGAAAAGATGCCCATCAGCTGCAGCGTGATCTGTCCGCGCACCCCCAGTTCCACGAGTGTGATGGAAGGCACAACTGCCAGAGCGAGGAACACAACGCTCATGACCCATGCTGACAGCACCGTGCCGACGCTTACTTCGAATAGATAAAAAACCAGGATGTATTGCGCGATAAACACCAGGTACCGCAGGAAGGAGATGAGCAGGAGTCGTGACAGCATGTGCGCGTGAAAAAAACCGAGTGCCTCCACCAGGTAGTGGTAGCGGCGGTTGCGGATCCATTTGTCGAACAAGGGCACACCCCGTGACGTATTGTAATAAACCACCAGCAGCAGGATGATGATCACCAGCAACCCGTAAATAATGAACTGGTACCAGATCACCAGCTGCGGGTAAGTTGCCAGAAGCTCTTTTCGAAGCACCACCAGGCCGGCAAAGCCTGCGATAAGCGTGACCAGCAGCTGTGAAAAGCTGCCGACAATGGTGACGGCGATGGTTCGGAGCCGGCTGCCTTCGGGCATGTAGATCATCCGCCCGAGGTATTCTCCAATGCGGTTGGGCATAGTCACCGAAAAGCTTACACCCGACAGCACGGCTTCGAATGCACGCAGGAAAGACACGCGGTGCACTGATGCAACGGAAAGCTGCCATTTCCATGCTTCAATGCCCCAGTTGACAAAAACGAGGAGGAAAGCGGCGACAAGGTACAGGGCCTTTGATGAAGAAAAAGATGCTTTGATCATCTGCCACGATGTTTCCAGTTGCGGCTGATGTGTGATATGACGGTAGATCGTAAAAGCCAGCCAGGCAAACAATGCGGGACCCAGGAAATAATTGAGAAAGTTTTTAATATTTTTGTTTACCCGCATAGCGGTAAAAATAATCCTCCTTGCAAAAACCCCTCGTAATATTAGGCATTGATCCGGGAACCCTGCTGATGGGATACAGCGTGATCGAAGTGGACGGACCCGATTTTGCGGTGCGCGCCATCGACGTACTGAAGCTGTCATCCGCCCTGGACCACTACCAGCGCCTGCAACGTATCAGTGAAAGGATCTGCCAGCTGGTGGAAGATTTCTCTCCCGATCATTTTGCAATTGAAGCCCCATTCTTTGGAAAGAACGTGCAAAGCATGCTGAAGCTGGGACGTGCACAGGGCGTGGCCATCGCTGCCGCCATGATGAAGAACATACCGGTGACGGAATATTCACCCAGGAAGATCAAACAATCCATCACGGGCAACGGGAATGCGGACAAGGAGCAGGTATGGAAGATGCTGCAGCACCTGACAAAGCTTCCCGACAAACCAAAATACTTCGACGCCACGGATGCGCTGGCAGTTGCGATCTGCCATTACTACGGCAATAAGGCCGTGGCGAAAAAGACATCCCCGGCAAAAAAAAATAAGAAGAACCAGTGGGCGCAGTACATTCAGGCGAACGGCCACCGCGTCAAGTCATAATCTTAGAGATGCTGTATAATGGCTTCCTGCGCTTTCTTCAGGTCTGCGGGTGATGGCTTCATTTTCGAGCGTGTGAAGTTCAGGTCATTCGATGAGCTGATGGGTACCAGGTGCATATGCGCATGGGGCACTTCCAGGCCCACCACACTGATGCCGCAGCGGTTGCACCGGAACGCTTTTTCAATTGCCTTCGCGATCGGCCGGGCGAACAGCAGCATGCCGGCGAGGTATTCCTCGTCCAGGTCAAAGAATTTATCGGTTTCAACCTTCGGGATGACAAGCGTGTGGCCCTCGCGAAGCGGGTTGATGTCCAGGAACGCAAAGAACCGGTCATCTTCTGCAATTCTGTAGGACGGGATCTGTCCTGCAATGATTTTTGAAAAGATGGTCATATGCCGGGATGATGATTACAGTTAAATACTGATATCCTCCACTTTGAACTTCAGCACGCCCACAGGCGCCACCACTTCAGCAACTTCACCTACCTGCTTGCCCAGGAGTCCTTTACCAATAGGAGAAGTCACCGAGATCTTGCCTGCCTTCAGGTCGGCCTCTTTTTCACTGACGATCTGGTAGGTGATCTGCTTCTTTGTATTGAGGTTCGTCACTTTCACCTTGGTAAGGATCGATACCTTGCTGGTATCAATGGTCGATTCGTCCACGATCCGGGCCGTGGCGATCTGGCCTTCCAGCGCGGCAATGCGTGCTTCCAGCATACCCTGTGTCTCCTTGGCGGCGTCGTATTCGGCATTTTCCTTCAGGTCGCCTTTTTCGCGCGCTTCCGCGATAGCGCGGGACGCTGCCGGGCGGTCAATGGCCCTCATCCGCTGGAGCTCCGCCTTCATTTGTTCGAGTGTCTCTTTTGTAACGTATTGAATTCCGCTCATACTGATACGTTTAATGCGAAAAAAATAGCAACGCCCCAGTAATTAACCGAAGCGTTGCGTAGTTGTAAAGATAACTATTATTCAGATATGCTGCACCTCAATAGAGATTGGCATTCAGGGTGACGACGAATTTTTTCCAGGTATTGGTTGTCCCTGTAATAATATTCATCATATAACCCCCGGAGCGGATGTGGGCAGGAAGATCCA
>DASUVB010000243.1:0-2278 GCA_036373835.1 Flavisolibacter sp.
CCGCATACGGCGCCTGCTGCCCGCCATCCTGCAGGCCGCGTTTATCAATTTTGTTTCACTGGTTGCCTGCTTTCTTACGCTATACCTGTCGGAACAGGAACAGTGGGGCGATTATACTTCGCAGGACCTCGAAGCGAGCAACGAACTGGCGTGGGTGGCGTTGTACCTGATCTCCGTGCTGTTGGAAACTGCACTGCTGAAAGTGCTGAACCGCGCCCGCAGCTGGAAACGCCTGCTGCTGGCCAGCCTGGTCATGAACGTGATTACGTTCCTGGTTCTGTATGTATACGTCTATTACAACCAGTAAAATCCAATGCCTTCGTTGCAGGCTGTCAGCTACCCCACCGGTAAGATGTATTATCCAGCCCGATGAGGTCAATCACGCGGTCAGTGACCGTGCGGACCGCTTCTTCGATGCTGGCAGGGCGGCTGTAAAAAGATGGCGACGCCGGGCAGATGATGCCTCCCGCCAGTGTCACGGTTTCCATGCTGCGGATGTGCACCAGGTTATAGGGAGTATCGCGGATCACGCACACGAGGCGACGGCGCTCCTTCAGCATCACGTCTGCCGCACGGGTGATGAGGTCATTGGATATGCCTGCAGCAATGCGCCCCATCGTACCCATGGAGCATGGAATGATCACCAATGCATCGTAACGCGCAGATCCTGAAGCCATGGGCGCAGAAAAATCACGGGTCGAAAAGTATTTTGCCGGGTAACTGTCATAGGAGTCGTCGCCCAGTTCCGTTCTCCATACGAGCTTCGCATTCTCTGTCATTACCAGCGACAGTTCCGCTACCTGGTCTTTCAGGCGCGCCAGGGATTCAAGGAACATTTTTGCATACACTGAACCACTGGCTCCCGTAATGGCAACGGCAATCTTTTTCATGATGCTGAAGATACAACTGTGCGCTGAAGGGTCACCGTTGCAAGCATAAAAAAGAGGCCGAAGCCTCTTGTGTCAGAATGATTTTGTGCCGGTATTCTGGTTCGTCCCCACGGGCTTCATATCGTCCCGCAGGTTGGCGTACAACCATTTGGTCATTTTGCTGTACAGGTGGAACGTCGTGTTGTCGGCCTGCCCTGCAATGGAGTGGTTCTTATTCGGATAATACGCGCTCTCAAAGTCAATATTACTTTTCACCAGGGCCTTTACCATTTCCACGCTGTTCTGGAAATGAACATTGTCATCAGCAGTTCCGTGGATCAGCAGGTAGTTGCCCCTGATCAGGTTTGTGAAATTAATCGGCGAATTATCATCGTAACCTTTGGGATTTTCCTGTGGCGTGCGCATGTAGCGTTCCGTGTAGATGTTGTCATAGTACCGCCACGAGGTGACCGGTGCGACGGCAACTGCCGCTTTGAAAACGTCCGCGCCTTTTGTAATGGCCAGAGAGCTCATAAAGCCGCCATAGCTCCATCCCCAGTGACCGATACGGTTGCGGTCCACATAGGGCAGTGTACCCAGGTATTTCGCCGCGTCGATCTGGTCTTCGATCTCGTACTTTCCCAGCTGCAGGTAGGTTTTCTTTTTGAATTCCTCGCCGCGGAATCCCGTGCCCGTGTTGTCGATGCTCACCACGATGAAACCATTCTGGGCAAGCATCTGGTGCCACATGCTGGCGGCGCCAAAGCGGTTGGCAACCTGCTGGGATCCGGGTCCGCCGTAATTGCAGAACAGTACGGGGTATTTTTTCGAACTGTTGAAGTCAGCGGGCTTCAGCATCCATCCGTTCAGCGTATCGCCTTTTGAATTCGGAACCCGAATGAATTCTGCAGTTCCCATGGCATATTCCTTCAGAACGTTGCGCAGCTTCGTATTGTCATTCACCGTTTTGATCTTCATGGCCGCGACAGACCTTTTACTTTTCCTGATATCATACAGGTTCACCACCTGGGGTGTATTGATGTCGGAATAAAAATCGTAGAACTGCGTGAATGAAGGATTCAGCTGTACGCGGTGCCATCCACGGCCCGATGTAAGCTGCGTTGTTCTTTTACCATCGAAATCGGTTACGAACAGGTTGCGGTCCATCGGCGTCGGGTAGGCAAGCGTATAATAAACCAGCCTGCCGGCTTCGTCCACACCGTTTACTTCAGCAACATCTGCCTTCAGGTTCCCGATCCTCGTTTTGCGCCTCCCATCGAGGCTGTACAGGTACAGTTGTGTATGGCCACCCATGTCGCTCGTGAACATGAAATGTTTTCCATCCTTCAGGAACCACCAGTTGTCATTGATCTCTACGAAGTATTTGTTCTTTTCTTCGTACACCATGG
>DASUVB010000244.1:0-2657 GCA_036373835.1 Flavisolibacter sp.
AAAATCGCAGAGACCGCAGGGAGCTGGAAGAACAGTTGAACCAGGATTATAAAAAGCCACGCGAAAGCGACAAGGATGAAGATAAAAAGGTTTGACACCTGGTTCGACGGACTTTATCTGCAGGGCATCCTGTAACATCATCCAACAAAAAAACGGCCGGGTGACCGGCCGCTCTTCAACCAGTTGACCTGGCTAATCCGTAAGTTTATTCACGACGAGGTTGGCGACTGCGCCGACCAGCGTTTGCAGCAGCGAAACATTCTGTTCCAGCTCCACAACTACCAATTGCCTGCGCTGCAGGTCTGCAGGTGCAAGCGTCGGGCTTTGAAGCTGGAGGCGGGCATCTGCCAGCCGCAGTAATGCATAATCCAGGATGGACTGGCTGTACAGCACCTGCTCCTGGCCGTTCTGTAATACATTGTAGTAATCGGTCCTTGTGCGGAGGAAACGGTCGCTGAAGCGACTGTTAGCCACTTCCGGGCATTCACCGGTAACATCACCATGATCCGTATGCGCTTTCAGCGCATTACTGGAAACGCGGATCGTGACACCCGGGTCACCATCGCGGTTCACTTTATGGCAGATCGTCACCTTCTCCTGGTTACGGATCTTCTTACGGTCTTTGAAAGTCTCGCGGTCCCAGGCGTATCCGTATTCTGCATTGCGCCCCTTGCCCTTTCCGGCCTTGTCGCTTCCCGGGTCCATATCATCGGGACCGCGGTTGTCCTTTGCGGCCTTATCATCCTTTCGGCCCTTGTCGTCGTTGCGGCCCTGTCCCTGGTTGCCTCCGCCCTGGTTGCTCTTCACCTTATCTTCCTTCCCCTGGCCCTGGTCTTTGACCTTGTCGGGCTTGCCAGGCTTATCCTGCTTTCCTGGATTTTGTTGTTCCTTTTTTGCATTTTTCTTTTCCTGGTGCGTGAATGCTGTGATGCTGACCGCCGTGATCAGCAGGCCAGGAAAAATGATCGCATGGAGTATCTTTTTCATAACATTATTTTATTGGGTAGAATCGAATTCGTTTTCAAGTTTTTCAAGCGCGTCCTCAACTTTTTTGGTTTGTTCTTCAAGGCGCTCCGTGCTGTCCTTTACAGCTTTGGAGGCCGAATCCATCTGTTCGATCTCCGTTTTTTCTTCAGTACTTGCGGACGTGTTGCACGAGGTAAAGGCGAAAACAAATGCAAATGCCAGCGCGGCCATTTTTGAAACAGGCTTCATATGTTGTGATTTATGTTGGCGACGGTAGTCTTGCAATTATCTTACCAAACAGGACTATGATGCATGGGCGGGCTGGTGAACCGGAAGCGAGACCTGGATGGTGCATCCCTTTCCCGGCATGCTCGCGATGTCCATATGCCCGTTAAGAACGGAAACCCGGTTGCTCATGTTCTTCAGACCGATTCCTTTTGACGGCAGAGCCGGGTCGAAACCACGACCGTTGTCTTCAATTTTTAGGCGTACAAGGGCCCCATCCATATGTATTACCACCAAAACCGCGGATGCTGCGGCATGCTTTATCACATTATTCATCTGTTCCTGCAGTATCCTGTATAATGCCAGCTTGATCCGGTCATCCAGCAGGTTTGTCTCCTGCTGCGTATTGAGCTGCACCTGCAGGTGGGAGACATTTGAATAATCGCGAAGCAGGTTTTCAACGGCTTCGGTGAACTGCTGCTGGTCAAAGGCCGGGGGCACCATCCTGTGGGAAAGGTTCCTGATCTCATCGATCGCCTCCAGCAGGTATTCCCTTCCTTTTGCCAGGCAGGCTTCGGAGGACTCGGGTTGCCTGGCTGCCGTGTCCATCATGAGCTTTGCCGTCGCCAGCAACTGGCTGACGTTGTCGTGCAACTCTTTTCCAATTTCATGACGTTCACGTTCCTGTGCTTCGATAGTGGTTTCTGCAATACGTGTCTGCTGCTCGAGTTTCTGGGCTGTTACAACATCGCTGATGTTTGTGGCAATGGCACAGATGCCGTACGCATTGTCGCCATTATGAAACAATGGAAACCGTACTGCATAAAAATGAAACGTGTCACTGTTGATCTGCATGTCATGCCGGCTTCGCACCATCGCATTCTTTTTGAGCGCCTCGCGGTCCCGGGACGCAAATTCATGCGCTATGTCGGGGGAAAACAGTTCTGCGTCGGTCTTCCCCAGGACCGATGCACCCGGGTGCCCCGACACGTCTTCGAACGTGCGGTTAACCATCAGGTATTTTCCATGTATGTCCTTGATGTAAACGAGCGATGGCGTATTGTCGATAATGGCCCGTAGCAGGTGCTTCTGCTCGATGATCTTATCTTCTGCCAGCCTCCCGTGCCGGATGATCTTGTAAAGGCTTGCACCCATGATGCCCAGGATCAATCCAAAAAGCAACATCCTGACTACAGGAGTGGTGAAGTCGCTGTCTGAAACGTAAATGAGGACGAGTGCAGTAAAGCACGCGATGACGAGATAGAAAAAAATGTGATTCAGCCGTTCCTGGAGTCTTCCATCCATGCCGCGTTAGATTTCGTCTGAGTATCGTGTCCCTGTCATCCCAAATCTAGTTAATTCCGATACAACCATCAACCTTGACGCATAGTAAAGCGTGACTCGGAGCGTCCCGCATTATGCAAGATGTTGTCACCAGTCAATAGTATGCGTATTAACACGGTACC
>DASUVB010000245.1:0-7301 GCA_036373835.1 Flavisolibacter sp.
TGACCAATGCCAATCGCCTGGTTGCTCGCGCTCGATGCAACGTAGCCTTCCACATATACTGTATTCCCCGATACGATTCCATTTGCCGTGCCATTTACGGCTATTCCAATAGCATATATCTGGTCGGCAGCACCTCCTGCCGAATTGCCCACAACATTATCGGAAATAATGAGACCCGGAAACACTGTCGTCGCCGATCCCTGCGCCATGATGCCTCTTGAAGCGCGGTTTACCTCGTTATTTGTGATGACGAGATTCCCAATTGTACCACCAGATCCTAACAAAGTCGATATGGATGAAACCGCTGTAGGTGCAGTTTCCTCGGTGGCAGGAACAGCAGTACCTCGAGCTCCGGCCAGGATCGCGTAACTGGTATTCTCAGAAGCCGTGGTAGATGTCGCTGTTGCGATATTACGACCGCTGGCATGTCCATTAATGATCAGGTTCTTAATGGTATTGTTGTCCGCAGAAGTAATTACACTGGTATATGCCACGATGCGGATCACCGACGCATACGTTGTGGTACTCGATATTGTATTTGTTATGGTGAGGTTCCGATTGATACCGGGCGTGTTTGGGTTGTCCCCGTCGATGGTGACATTATCAGCACCATTCAGCTCGATAAGACCCCGTCCCTGTGCAGACGGTCCGGCAATGGTCAATCCGTCTGCAGTTGGCCTGATCAGGATTGATGTGTAGGATGCAGCACCAGCGCCACTCCCGTTCAGAACCGAGATAGCTGTCTCAGTGGTATTCGCCGTAATATTAATGGTAATGGCGCCCGTGTGGGTTCCTGCATTGACGGCGTCAACAGCAGCTTTTAATGTAGTATATGAAGCATTCGCGGTACCGCCGGTGGCCGTAACATCAACCTGGGCAGTAGCTAACAGCGCGCTGCAGAAAAACCCCAGCACAAAACATATTTTTCTCATAAACAATAAATTAAATGTTTGGTCGCGTTTTCGAGGGCCGGAAAATAGGATATTTTTCGTAATAACAATATGATATTTGGATGAGCAGCAATTGGTTATACATATCTATACGGATTTGTGGATAAATAGTTGGGCTTTGCCAAAAACAAAATTCCCGCCTGGGGGGCGGGAATTGAATATCGGTAATTGACGTTTTATTGCTTTATGAATTTGATCACGCCGGTCCTTCCCTTATCGGTCATACCCGTAATGTGATAGGTACCTGCAGATATCTGGCTGAACTGAAGTGGCAGGTCGTTCTGACCCGGCATCAGCTGGCGGCTGAAGGTCATTACCACCCTTCCCTGTGCGTCGGTTACCACCCAGTTGACATTCATGGCCTTCTTCGACTGGATCCGCAACACCGCATCGGCACTGACGACATTCGGCATCAGGCGGATAAAGGCTACATCGGCGTCTACGGCATGCACGGATGTCGGGCCCTGGAATTCATCACCGCCCATATCTGGCGTGGTAGCGTTCCTGGTGTCACCGTCAATATCGGTAGTGATGCCGGCGACAGGTGTACCGGAGTTATCCAGCTGTGCATTGCTGGCTGGCACCAGGTGCAGGTCGCCTGTGGCGGCATTCACAAAAACAGGGTTGACGTTCTTCGAATTGGCGTTCGCACTGGTGGCAGTCTGCCAAAGGGCAAGCGTTGCGGAACCTGTAGTAGCGATCTGGCCAACGTTTTTGGCACCGCTGCCCGAAGGGTTCACATAATAATTATTGTAATTGATAGCCGTAAACTGGTTCGCAGCGGTCATTGCGATCACGCCTACAGCGCCATACCCTGTGGAACCCTGCAGGCCGAGGTTATTGACAACGATATTATTTACCACACTGGCGAAAGAACCCTGGCCGACATAGATTCCTGCGGACATGGCCCCTGCCTGGTTCAGCGTGCTGCCTGTAAGATAAATGGTATTGAAAGCGACAGTGATCCCGGTCTGGTTCCCAAAAAGAACAATCCCCATCGGGTTATCCAGCGGGTACTGGGTAGATGTATAATCCCAGCCGTCACCAGTGATATTTGAAATGAAATTATTGGCGATGCGGACGTTAGCGGAAGTCGTATTCAGCGTGACGGTGATGCCGTGCGCACCCCAGCCCTGGCCGGAGGTGTTTCCAATGTTGTTGATCCGGTTCTTTTCCACGTTGGTATTCTTCGTACCCGATGTCAGCCAGATGCCTATATCATCTCCTTCTTCCGTGGGGTCGAAGTTCCCAATGGTATTGGATGTGACATTACCGCCATCCACGCCGGAAATATAAATGCCGAGGTTGTAAATGGCATCAGTGCCGGATGAATTAAGTGCATTACCCGTTACCAGGACACCATTGCCATTACCAGCTTCGGCTACTGCCCGCACATATATTCCATAATACGTTTTCTGTACGCTGTTGTTCTGGATCGTAATATTTGTAAAGCGACCCGCTGCAAAAGTTTCATCCGCAGCAGCAATCCCGACAAAGGCATTCCGCGCGATAATATTTTTTATGGTGACATTGCTCACGGCGTTGGTTCCCGACGACGCAATGGCCACTGCAGCTACCCGGGATGTATCGAGGTTTGTAACAGTCAGATTGCGTGAAGTTGTTGCATTATTCGACCCGTCAACCGTAACATTCGAGCCCATGATGGCAATCACGGGGCCGTCGAAATTTCCGGACACAGTTGGTGTCGCAGCTGCAGCCGGCTTCACGGTTACGGCCGTGTAGGACGCGCTGCCGGAGCCGCTGCGGTTCAGGACAGCCGATGCGGTTTCGGTTGAGTTACCGCTAATACTTACGGTGATGGTGCCGGTATGCGTTCCCGCGTTGATCGCGTCGAAGGCAGCTTTCACGGTAGTATACGCAGTAGGGCCGGTAGTTCCACCGGAGGCAGTAACACTAACCTGGGCGTACGATGTTATTGTGCCTGCCACAATAAAGCACAGGAGCACAAATCGGGTGTAAAATTGTACCATAAGATTTGATTGATTGGAATAATGAATTCCTTGCAAGATAAATCTAATTCCTTACAGAAAAACCGCCGGTCCGGACATAAAAAAACCACCACGCAGTGGTGGTGGTCATAAATGCCTATTGATTACAATTTAAACCCAAGTGTAAAGCCAAGCACGCGGTGCTTATTGTCGTTATCGGCTCCGCTGTTTGACCCCGATTGCAGCTTTGCCAGACCCAGTCCATAATTAACGGCCAGGACGATCGTTTTTCCCTCGATACCCGCTGTGCCATTAAGTCCATAGTCAAAACGTTTCACAATACCGAAGCCTGCGTCCTCTTCTTCATTCAGGGTTGAAGGATCGTCGTTGGAAAACTCGATGCTGCGCTCACTGCTGTATCTCAGGCCCAACAGGTTCTGCCCTTCAGTCTTCGTCTTGCCGCCAACGCCTATGGCAACGTACGGACCCGCCCCTACAAAGAAGCGATTGTTCGTACCGGGGGTCTTCACCACCACGGTGGCCGGGATTTCCAGGTAGTACGGATTAAAGGTCTGACGGAAATAACCGTTCGTGTTTTCAGTTCCGTGCTGCACCTTCGACCCCTTGCCGGTAAAAAGCAGGCCGGTCTGCAGATTCACAGGTCCGGACAGGGGCAAATCTGCCAGGATGCCTGCGTGAAAGCTACTGAGCTGGTTCGCGTCATCCACGCGTCCATTATCAGTTACCGAAATATTTGCAAGGTTCAAACCTGCCCGGATCTGCGTCTGCGCCTGGGCGGATACGGTGAGTTGACTCAGGATAGCCATTACGGGGATAAATGCCAGTTTCATCTTCATATTTACTTGATTTATGTGCAGTTAACAAATGGCTTGCCAATCTGTAAGCCGTTCTATGGACTGGCGAACGGTGATGTGGTTTAATCCCGTAAAAAAGTAAGCCCCTCGCTGGAGGGGCTTCAAAATTTTTAATTAGCTGTGGCTTCAACCTGAATATCTGCAGGGCAGACAAACCTTCCGGCCAGGATACCAGGTTTTTCCCGGAAAGATTAACAGGTAGGCAGGACTGGATTACTTCTTACGAATATATAAAATCGATAGCGTAATGGAAATGATGGAAAGATTTTTTTTAAAAAGAAATGATCAGCGGCCTGCCGCAACCCGGGGTTCGTTACGGCATATAAAACCTGGTGCCGGCATAACATGTGTATGTCCGGCCCGCGGTGTATGCAGGACGTCCGGAAGGAAAACAAATAAGTGAATCGTCACTCATATCACAGGATCAAAAACGGGTTATCCTTATCAAATGTGTTCTTAGATGGCCTTCTCGTGAAGATGAATTTGCTCTTGAGCCAACGAAACATTTTGTACAGCATAACCAAGATTTTACGTGAATGATTATCGTTCGATCCCAGGGTCGGATCAAGCCGCAAGAACCCGGCCAGAAATGTATTCGTAGGAACAGCTGTCAGCTGTTTTCAAGATACGAATTAAACAGGAATGCCCGGAAAATTTTCTTAAAAAAAACCCCGCCGGTTGGGCGGGGCTTGTATGCTGTTAAGGCGCAATTAATAATCCATTCCGCCCATGCCCGGCATTCCTGCAGGAGCGGCTGCAGCCTTGGGCTCGGGTTTGTCGGCTACGACGCACTCTGTAGTCAGCAGCATTCCGGCGATGGACGCTGCATTCTCCAGTGCGATGCGGCTAACCTTGGTCGGGTCGATAACACCGGCCGCGATCAGGTTCTCATACTCCTCGGTCCTTGCATTGAAACCGTAATCGCCCTTGCCTTCTTTCACCTTGTTCACGACCACGCTGCCTTCGATACCGCAGTTCTCCACGATCTGGCGCAGTGGTTCTTCCAGTGAACGGCGAACGATCTGCACGCCAGTAGCCTCATCGTTGTTGATCACATCGATATTTTCCAGTGCTGCGATGGCACGTACATAGGCAACGCCGCCCCCGGGAACTATACCTTCTTCAACAGCGGCACGCGTTGCATGCAGCGCGTCATCCACGCGGTCCTTCTTTTCTTTCATTTCAACTTCCGTTGCAGCACCTACGTTCAGTACAGCCACACCGCCGCTCAGCTTTGCCAGGCGCTCCTGCAGCTTCTCGCGATCGTAATCAGAAGTAGTATTTTCAATTTGCGATTTGATCTGGTTGATCCGCGCGGTAATGGATTCTTTCTCGCCACGGCCACCCACGATCGTTGTATTGTCTTTGTCGATCACCACACGCTCGCACTTGCCCAGGTAGGTCAGGTCAGCATTTTCGAGTTTGTAACCCTGCTCTTCAGAGATCACGATCCCCTTGGTGAGGATGGCAATGTCCTGGAGCATTTCCTTTCTCCTGTCGCCAAATCCCGGTGCTTTTACAGCTGCTACACGCAGCGTACCACGCAGCTTGTTGACTACCAGCGTCGCAAGGGCTTCGCCTTCCAGGTCTTCTGCGATGATCAGGAGCGGGGCGCCCTGCTGCGCAACTTTTTCCAGGATGTGAAGGATATCTTTCATGCTGCTGATCTTCTTGTCGTAGATCAGGAGGAACGGGTTCTCCAGCTCAGCTTCCATCTTCTCGCTGTTCGTCACGAAATATGGAGAGATATAACCGCGGTCGAACTGCATACCTTCCACCACATCAATTCCTGTTTCAATTCCTTTGGCTTCTTCAATGGTGATCACACCGTCCTTGGAAACCTTTTCCATGGCCTCAGCAATCAGCTTCCCGATCTCGCTGTCGTTGTTAGCAGAGATGGTAGCCACCTGCTCTATCTTCTTATTGTCGTTGCCTACGGTCTGTGACTGCGAGCGGAGGTTTTCCACCACGATGCGAACAGCCTTGTCAATGCCACGCTTCAGATCCATCGGGTTTGCCCCGGCAGCCACATTCTTCAGGCCTTCGGTAATAATGGCCTGTGCCAGTACCGTTGCCGTTGTGGTTCCGTCACCTGCCACGTCAGCAGTTTTGGAAGCCACTTCCTTCAGCATCTGGGCACCCATATTCTCGATTGCATCTTCCAGCTCAATTTCCTTGGCCACGGTAACACCGTCCTTGGTGATGGACGGGGCGCCGAATTTTTTCTCGATCACCACGTTGCGGCCCTTGGGACCCAGGGTGACCTTTACTGCGTTGGCGAGGGTGTCCACGCCTTTCTTCATTTTATTACGGGCTTCAGTTTCGAAAAACAGTTGTTTAGCCATAACTCATTATTTGATTTGATAATTTGATAAATGATCCTGTGCAGTTGCCAGGCTTATACAATGGCAAGGATGTCGCTTTCGCGCATGATCAGGAAGTCCTCGCCTTCAATGGAAATCTCGGTTCCGGCATACTTTCCGTACAGAACGGTATCGCCTTCCTTTACAGTTACAGGTTCGTCCTTTTTACCGGGACCTGCGGCGATCACGGTACCGCGCTGGGGCTTTTCCTTTGCCGTATCCGGGATGATAATACCGCCTGCAGTCTTTTCTTCTGCAGCAGCCGGCTTCACAATCACTCTGTCGTGTAGAGGGGTAACATTTACTTTGTTAGCCATACTTTATGAATTTTTGGTTTGTTGAAAATGTTGTGGCAGCATACCAGCACCCTGGCGCTACCCGCGGATGTTCTTGCGGGCGGGCAAAGGTAGGCGAATTGTATGCCATCAGAACAGAAAGTGAAAAAATTGCAGTTTCATGGATTTTTAACAGGCTTTCCAAACTTTCTTTTGCACGAAATGGCAGTTTGGCCGACCCGGCATCTGTCAGCCCATTGCCAACAGTCCCATTCTGGCAGGTGGAAAATTTTTGCCAGCTATGCGACCGCTGATGGAAACAGCCGACAGTTTAGCATAATCTTGTGATGTGCCCCGGCCTTAATTTCGATATTTGCGCGAGCTACCGCCATGATGAAAGGATTTATCACGACTGCTTTACTGCTGATCTTATCCGGCCTGGTACACGCCCAGCCCTGTACAACGCCAGGCCAGACACCCTCCACCGCGTTACCTGTATGCGGCACCACCATTTTCAACCAGACTACCGTACCGATCTGCGGCACCCAGAGCCTTGGCGTACCGGGATGCAGCGGCGCCGCGTATTCCGACAAAAACCCTTTCTGGTACAAATTCACGTGCTTCCAGTCAGGCACGCTGGGTTTCCTGATCCAGCCGGTAAATCCGGGGGACGACTACGACTGGCAGCTGTATGATATTACCAACCGGGATCCGAACGAGGTGTATACCAATATTAACCTGGTTGTCACAGGCAACTGGGCGGGCACTTTCGGCAATACCGGTGCGTCCCCAAGCGGTGTGAACTTTATCCAGTGTGCGTCCGACCCGGCTGCCAATCTGAATTCCTTCAGTACAATGCCGAACCTGATCCAGGGACATACTTACCTGC
>DASUVB010000246.1:0-13994 GCA_036373835.1 Flavisolibacter sp.
GGACTTAATGCCTTAATGGCAACTTCGGATAAATGAAGATATCCATAAAATGGGTTTTTGTCAATTTCTTGTCCTGAGTAAAAATCAATGCTTTCAAACAGGTGTTTCAATTTCTCTTTACCGGGTTGTTGCCAGAAATACAAGGTTAGCAGGGGCTGATCTTTAACGATATAAGTACAGCGGTAGTGGTAGAATTCAATCAACACATCATTTTCGCGGCAAAACTTTAGCAATAACTTTCTGTTCACTCCCTGGAAATAGCTGGAAACAGGCGATGTAATTCCAATGCTCTTTCTTTCAGCGGTATTCCAGTCTGTACGGGCAGCACTATCGTTGGAAAAATCTTTAAATGAGGACGTAGTTTTTTGGTGAATGCTTTTGATGAGTTGTTCAAACTTTATTGATTTAGTGATGAAATGCAGAAATGAAACGAAAAGAAAAAGGTCTGTAATGGTGATCAGAATTAACAGAAATACAGAAAGTGCCGGGATGCCACTACTACCCTTATCGTCAACTACAGAAAGAAGAAAGAACGAGGAGACGATAGTTCCGAGGTAAAAGCCCAGTACGGTTTGCTGAAATTTATTACCGACAAGATGATCAATAACACGATTACTCAATTGTGAAGCCGCCTGGCTCATCACCACCATTACCATGGAAAAGCTGAAAACAGTGAGCCCAATTACTCCTGAGGTGATCGTAGTAAGTATTGTCCTGGCCGCTTGGGTATTTTTTAAGTTGAGCCAGACAAATTTCTCCTTGAGATAAGATGCTGCCGCAGATTGTTCAGCATTATAAACAATACCAAAAACAAAAAGAAAGAGCGCTGACAGCATTGCAGGATAAAAGCCTATGCCATGAACAGATTTATTGTAGATTTTGCGAAACCAGGAGGTGATCTTATCCATTGCAATACTACTGAGATTGTTAAGTACATTCAACAGTCAGGCCACAGTTTGTGCCTGTGAGTACAGGAAAAGCAATTGGGGCGAATGGACGAAATAAAACAAATAGCCGAGTTTGTTGATGAATGTTGTAAACGGTTTCATCACTGATTAAAATCCAATTAGACTTTAGCGGGAGCTGTTCTTATGGCATGTTTTTCCGTCACTATCGGTGAACAGTAAGCGTCTTCCGCCATTGAATGCTCGCCAGCCTCTCGATGTTCAGATTTCTTGTTTAATGCGTCTCAGGTGATCGCTGCTTCTTTCTGTACCGATTCGAATATTGCGGCAATAAACATGATCTAAAACACTCCTTGAATGAAGAAAAAACAATTTGAGAACAAAGTCATCGTGATTACCGGTGCTACCGGTGGCGTAGGCCGTGCAACAGCCTGGGAGTTTGCAAAAAAAAGCGCAAGGATTGCGTTGATAGCGCGAAGCGTTGAACAGTTAGATGCAACAAAAAAAGAAGTTGAGGCATTGGGTGGTGAAGCATTGTCCATTGTCTGTGACGTGGGTGAATGGCAACAAGTGGAAAGTGCAGCTAATCAGGTTATGGTAAGGTGGGGCACAATTGATGTTTGGGTAAATAATGCCATGAATAGCGTGTTTGCTCCTTTTAGAGAAATTGAACCTGAAGAATTCAGAAGAGTGACAGAAGTAACCTATCTCGGCCAGGTGTATGGAACTAAAGCAGCGATGAAAATTATGCTGCAAAAAAACGAAGGCGCAATTGTGTTCGTTGGTTCCGCACTGGCTTACCGCGGTATTCCTTTACAGTCAGCTTATTGCGGCGCCAAACATGGCGTACAGGGATTCTATGATTCACTCCGTACTGAGTTGAGGCATGATAAAAGCAACATCAAAACTTCTATGGTGCAATTGCCAGCAATGAATACCACGCAATTTGGCTGGGTATTGAGCCGCCTGCCAAATAAGCCCAGGCCAATGGGAAAAGTGTATGATCCTGAGGTAGCTGCCAGGGCTATTGTTTATGCGGCGGCGCATAACCGGAGAGAGATCTATGTAGGCTATCCAACATTCAAAGCTATTTATGGGGATAAGATCGCTGCGTGGTATGCAGATTATGTACTAGCAAAAACAGGTTTTGACGGGCAACAAACCGATGAACCTGAAATTCCGAACCGGCAAAACAATGTGTGGCATCCCGTTGCTGAAGATCGTGGCGCTTACGGAAACTTTGCATCGATATCCCATAAAAAAAGCTTTACGCTTTGGGTAAGTCTTCACAGAAACCTGGTAAGGGCTGTTGCGGGTATTGCTGCAGCCGGGTTGGTCATCGCTTTGCGGAAAAAATAATTGCATTCATGGTACCACATAAACAGGACGAGAAATACCTTCCGATAGAGGACTATGGCATCATTGGCAATTTGCAAACCATTGCCCTGGTGTCCCTGTATGGCTCTATTGACTATATGTGCTTCCCCCGGTTTGATTCTCCCTCTGTTTTTTGTAAGCTGCTTGACGCGGATAAAGGTGGTTTCTTTTCCATAGCTCCGCAAATGAAAGATGTTATTACCAAACAATTATACCTGCCTGATACAAATGTGCTTGTAACACGTTTTTTTTCCGATGAAGGAATTGCAGAGATCATTGATTACATGCCTGTACAGCAAAATGCTGCAATAATCCGAAGAGTGTCGACCATCCGCGGAAAGATTACTTATCGTCTACATTGCGCACCACGTTTTCACTATGCTTCTGTAAGACATAATTTAGAGAAAACAGGAACGGATCTGATATTTGTTCCTCAACGCGAAAACCAGGCCTCTCTTATCCTGAGATCGGAGACTGATCTGAAACTACAGGGCGCGGATGGCTTTGCTGATTTCTGTCTCAGAGAAGGCGAAATAAATTGTTTTATTCTGCAGGAATATGACCATGATGAAACGGAACCGGTACAAGATTTTGTAGAGCGAACGTACCAGGCTACAATTGATTACTGGCAATCATGGATTGCGCAAACCAATTATTCGGGCTTTTGGGAAGAGGTAGTGCGAAGATCAGCTTTAACGCTCAAATTATTAATCTCTGAGAAATATGGTTCCATGGTCGCAGCGCCTACCTTTAGTTTACCCGAAGCAATTGGCGGTGAACGCAACTGGGATTACCGTTATACCTGGATACGTGATGCCGCATTCAGCATGCATGCCTTTTTGCAGTTGGGATTTATGAAAGAAGCTGAACGTTTCCTGGAATGGATAAAGGAACAAAGTGTAAGAAACGAATTGCAGCTTATGTTCACTATTGATGGTAAGACAAAGCTTGATGAATACTGCCTCGACAATTTTGAAGGATATAAGAACTCAGGGCCTGTGCGCATTGGCAATGATGCATATAGGCAAACGCAGGTTGATATTTATGGAGAACTTCTTGAAACCATTTACATATTTGTGAAGCATGGCGGCGATATTACCTATGAGTATTGGAAGATTATCAAAAAGTATGTGGAGGTGGTCATTGACAGCTGGCAGATGCCTGACCACAGTATCTGGGAAGTTCGTGGTGCAAAAAGAAAGTTTCTTTTTACAAGGATGATGTGCTGGGTAGCAATAGACAGAGCGATTAAGATCGGTGATTCATTTTCATACCCATATGATTTTCTGAGATGGCACGAGGCAAGAAACATTATTTACGAAGATGTACATGAAAACTTCTGGAACGAAAGCAAACAATCCTTTGTGCAATCAAAAGGTTCTGATAACCTGGATGCAAGCGCTTTACTCCTGCCTATTCTCAACATGATCTCTCCTCACTCGGAAAGATGGCAGAAAACATTGAAAGCAATAGACGACGAACTGCGCTCCGATGTTCTGGTGTACCGCTACCGTGAACAACATGCGGAAATTGACGGCATGAAAGGAACAGAAGGAACATTTACCATGTGTTCATTCTGGTATGTGGAATGCCTGGCTTTGTCGGGACAGTTACAAAGAGCAAGGGAAAATTTTGAAAAGATGCTGGGTTATGCCAATCACCTTGGCTTATATGCCGAGCAGTTAGGAATGAAAGGAGAACATCTTGGAAACTTCCCGCAAGCCTTTACACACCTGGCATTAATTAGTGCAGCTATTGAATTAAACAGTAAAAAGAGTGCTGGATTGAGGACGCTGAATAAAGAGATGAAATAATGTCATCACTCATTTGCATACTTCTTTTCCGCTTCCTGCAGATGCAACGGAGCTTCCTGGAACAGGGATTGCCATCCTCCGCCGAATTTCTGTTTTGATTTCCGTTTTATTGATGATAATAAAATAATAAAAACTGCACAGGTTCCATTGGAGAAGTAAGCAAGATTATTGCTGAAACTCAAAACAAAAAGGGTTATCAGAAGCCATATTCCGATAACAATATTTGCCCTAATCACTTCTTTATTGATCTCCCAAAGTGAGATGACGGAAAAGGTCAGCACAAGCGGGCCGGTAATGTAATTGTTATTTGCGCTCTGCTGTTGCATATCGAATACAGACGGTGAGATTATCAACCATAAACCCAATATTGCTGTAGCTACCGGTTTCCACATATCAAATTACTTTGCTTTGGATTTCCTTATTACCACAAAAAGCTTTCCATACGGAAAGCTGCTTATGTTTTACCCTTTGCAGGTATTGAAGGCTGGCGAGTAATTCGTCCATTGCAGGGCTGATCATTACAACAGAAACAATTGCTGAACAAAGACACAATGTGCACCAATAACCGACCAACACCGGTTGGGCAATTACCAAAAGTATGCTGACCAGCCCAAGCGGACCTACGGCGATTCCAAATACAATTACGACCCAGGGTTTTGTTTTCCAGCGATCTGTTCCACCTATGATGCCTGTTACCACATCCAGCAGGTATCCAAATGCACCAAGCAAGGCATCAGGAATGGGAAACTTCCGTGAAATTTCAGACGTCAAAACTTTCTCCGTGCTGTTGCCAAAAAAAGGGTCCCACACGTTCTTTACAATCTGCATTTGGTAAAACGCAAGGTACATAGCAATACAAAAGCCGATGGACCCTATTATGACTAATGGTATCCGCTGCGGCCACGAAGATGGATTGTGTCCCCATGCAGGAGGCATACGCATTTCATTGCTCATAAGGTTAATCTATGAACTTCTGTCATAAACTACACCACAGCCATTAGTAGTTTGTACCGTGGTATTCTACTGCATTGTATCTAACATTAGCTGGGTGATCTTGTAGGAACCTGGTTGAAAATAGATTCATAATTCCTGTTGCCGTCCGATTTATGCACTTTTCACCAGGCCGCGCGGTGCTTGCCTTGCCTGTTCTTTTTCAAACTCTTCTGCATCTGCCTTGCGTCAAGCTCACGTCTGATGCCTCCACTCTCCTGCGACACAACCCAACGGCCTGCAGACGCATCGGGAACAACATGATAAACGATTCCTTCACTACTACTTCTATTTGCCATTGTATCCTCAGCTTTGATGTAGTCAGCCCAACAAATATGCCATTGCAGTTGTCTATTTTAAGATGAAATAATGTGGCCGATCCCGGAAGACCTCGACATTAATGCTTAAAGACCAATGGTTTAGTGTAATCAGAATTACGTATGAATTCTAATTAAATTCTAATACTATCAAAGATCAGTTGGCATCGTCGCGATACTGGAACAAATATCTACACAACGAGAAAATATTTCCGACGGTTGTAGATTCCCGTTAGCTCACAGTGGCTTTAACCCAACAAATCGGATTGATTAAGCACTCTGATGAAAAAAGTTTAGTTGATCACCTATGGTGGCATTGAGATTGTGCAGGATTTAGCTTAATATATCAAAACCATTTCAGTATGCATGGGTTAAAACAACCCATCCAAATCTGCCGGGTAATAATGAGATCGGAATTGGACAATTGATCTTGCAAGTCTGGACGTGATAACATAGGTGGGAAACGGTTAATGGAAGAGAGGATGACTATCATTCTGCAAAATGCGGGCTTCTCTTCAGAGCGCTAACTATAATGACAACCTAAATTTTTAATCAAACTGCAGCTTTGCTTGCATCACATGTGGACCGTTTTAAAAAATTTTTGGTGGCTATTAAAACAGGCAGGTAAAGGTTTTGGTAAAGACAAGATACCAAAGCTTTCAGCTTCGCTTGCTTACTACACTATTTTTTCGCTTGGGCCTATGCTTATGATCGTCATCTATCT
Organism: Flavisolibacter sp.; assembly: GCA_036373835.1. Taxonomy (GTDB): domain Bacteria; phylum Bacteroidota; class Bacteroidia; order Chitinophagales; family Chitinophagaceae; genus Flavisolibacter. Next base: position 6,128 of record DASUVB010000246.1, read on the forward strand.
TGCCGGTTTTTTCTGGGGAAGGCAAGCAGTTGAAGGGAGAATATACGACCAGGTGCGAGATCTGGTAGGTAACAGAGCTGCCCTGCAAATTCAGGAAATTATAAAAAATGCATCAATTGATGGCGGCAACACGCTTGCCGTGTTATTTGGAAGCATCATGCTCTTTATCGGAGCGACGACGGTTTTTTCCGAAATACAGGACTCAATCAATGTCATCTGGAAATTAAAAGCAAAGGCCGAAAGAGGCTGGTTACGTATGCTGATGCATCGTCTTTTATCTTTTTCCCTAGTGGTGAGTTTAGGTTTTCTTCTTCTCGTATCTCTCGTTATTAATGCACTCGTGCAAGCCCTGATGGAACAACTGCAACAGCATTTCCCACAAGTGACCATGGTGCTGTTTTTTATTGTGAATCTTTTGCTTATGGCATGTATCATCTGGCTTTTGTTTGCGACGATATTCAAGTTGCTTCCGGATGCGGTTATTCGACTTAAAGATGTGGCGGTGGGTGCTTTGTTCACCACCGTGCTTTTTATGCTGGCACGCCTTGGTATCAGTTTTTATATAGGAAGAAGTGATATAGGCAGTACATATGGTACAGCCGGTTCATTGGTAGTGCTCCTGCTTTGGGTTTATTTCTCAGCGATCATTCTTTACTTCGGCGCAGAATTTACCAAAGCATACGCCGTGCGTTTTGGTTCTGAAATTAAACCAAACAGCTACGCAATCACCATTCAAACGGTTCAGGTGGAAAGTGAAAAGAAGAACGTACAGGAGAATGAACGATCGCAGGAGGATACAGAAAAACACTTGCAAAAGAAAAGTAAGTCCGGAAAATGATCCGGTGAAGAGCGGAAGCATAATTATCGTTAATGTAAGACTGAAAAAGGAACTCGTATAATATTTGCGTCGATTCTAAGGATCAACTTCCATTGCAATGAATATAATTGGTGTCATCCACTTCCTGGTCATCGTGGTTCCCGACTCAAAAAAACAGTCGGTCTGCCCTTTACCGTAAAATACCCAAAAACCGGCGAACACCTGGAAGCAAAAATGGTTGAAATGGTGAATGAAGAAAGAAAAATGCATGGCCGTTTTCCACTTTAAGCAGAAAACCCCCTTTTTTGCTCCACACGTCAACAAAAAACGCTGAAACCGTTGCCGGTACAGCGCTTTAAATAATCATCTGCGGAGAGTGAGGGATTCGAACCCTCGATACCCTTTAGAGGTATACACACTTTCCAGGCGTGCTCCTTCAACCACTCGGACAACTCTCCGGAAGGCTGCAAATGTACGTTATGACGCTATAGCCTGAACAGCCTGCCGGCATTTTCCGTTGTTAATTCTGCCACCTTTTCCGGTGTTGAACCCGTGATGGCAGCCAGCTTTTCGGCTACCAGCAAAGTGTACGCCGGCTCGTTGCGTTTGCCCCGATACGGTACCGGCGCCAGGTAGGGTGCATCAGTTTCCAGCACGACCTGAGACAGGCCTGTGGCTGTGATCACGCTGTCAAGTCCTGCGTTTTTAAAAGTGACTACACCCCCGATCCCAAGGAACAATCCGAGGTCAAGTATCCTGCGCGCCTGTGCCAGGTTCCCGGAAAAGCAATGAAAGACGCCGCGCAAGCCAGGGTATTCAGAAACTACCTGGATGCATTCGTCAATGGCATTCCGGGAATGGATCACTACCGGCAGGTCATACTCCAGGCACAAACCGATCTGCGTGCGGAAGCTTTCGTACTGGAACTCGACATAGGTCTTGTCCCAGTAGAAATCAAGGCCGGTCTCCCCGATCGCAACAAAAGAGCGTTTGCGGAGCCAGTCCCTGACAAGTTCCAGTTCCTCGCGGAATTGCTGGTTGACCGAGCACGGATGCAGCCCGATCATCGCCTGGCAGCCCGGGAACTCCGCTTCCAGGGCCATCATTGTGGCATGGGTGGTGGAATCAATTGCCGGCAGCAGGAACCTGTCCACCCCTGCTGACCGTGCCCGGCTGACCATCTCGGCGCGGTCGCCTTCGAATTCCGGAAGATAGATATGTGTATGGGTATCAATTAGTTTCACGGCACGCCAAAGCTGGTAAAAAAATTTAAGATAGTTTTAAACTAAGTATGCCAATTGCCATCTTACAAGGTAACGGCAAACTAATGAGTTATGAAAAAATTTTTACCCGCAATTGTCCTGGTTGCTACTGTAACTGCGATCCTGGTGTCAGGATGCCAGAAAAGTGACGTATCCGATGAACTGACGCCCCAGCAGGAAGAGGAGGTGGCCATGTTCTCGCTACAGGCTGAAGCTGAATCTCAAATGGTCTTTAATGACGTATTCGATAACGTGATGGGAGTAAGCAACGAGGTTGGAATGGGCGGCACCGGCATTTTCGGAAGGATGCTGAATAACCTGCCGGTGGCCATGAAGGTGGACAGTGCATGTTTTACAGTTGTCAAGACCCACCTGAATCCCCCCAACATCTTTCCCCTCAAGATCGTGATTGATTTTGGCGCCACCGGTTGCACAGGCCAGGATGGCCATACCCGCTATGGAAAGGTCATCACCACCTATACAGGTCGCCTTGTATGGCCCGGGAAGTCAGCCACAACCACATTTGACGGCTTCAAGATCGACAGCATATCCGTCGAAGGCACGCATGTCATCACCAATACCACGCAACCCGCCGGGCCGCTGCAGTTTTCGGTGAATGTTGACGATGCAAAACTGAGCAAGCCCAATGGGAACTATTCCATGTGGGACAGCCACCGCGTGATCACGCAGGTTGAAGGCGGGCTGACGCCAGATATCCATCTCGATGACGTATTTATCATCACCGGCAATGCACATGGCAAGATCAAGCGCTTTACTTCTCTCTTCATATGGGAATCTCTGATCACAGAGCCGCTGCGGAAAAAGTTTACGTGCCCGTGGATCACAAAAGGCATCCTGAAAGTATGGCGCCAGACCTTACCGGCAACATCACCCTGGGTTTCTGTACTGAATTTTGGTAATGGTGCTTGCGATTACCTGGCCACGCTCACAATCAATGGTGTAACACACAATATTCAGTTACCTCATTGACGCAGGTTAAGATTTGAGACATCCAGGTAAAATTATTTGAATTTTATATTGAGAAAAAGTTTATACCTTTAAACCAGTTTTCATAGGGTACGGATTAAAAACGGGCCAGGGTTTCTACCCAGGCCCTAATTTTATCGGCAAACCATCTCCATCGGCCGGCATATATACCCCCTTTCCTTCAAAGATTTCAGGATTTCCGGCAAAATGAACTCCAGGTTCCGGGCTGCTTTTTCGCTATCATGAAATACTACGATGGAACCGCTGTGAACGTTGTCCAGCACGTGTTTCAGGCATTGTTGCGGTGAGAAGCTGCTGTCGAAATCGGCACTAAGCACATCCCACATGATGACCTTTGCCGCCCGGTGGCCCATCGCCTCTGCTATTCCAGCTGCCTGCGCACTCCGAATTCTTCCGTACGGCGGGCGGAACAGGTTGGAATCAATCAACCGGGCAGCTTCGCGGGTGCTCCGCAAGTAGACGTCAGTTGGCGTCTTCCAGCCATTGCAGTGATCATAGGTATGATTACCGGTTGCATGACCTTCATCCAGGATCCGCCGATACACTTCCGGGAATTGCGCCACGTTGTTACCGATGCAAAAGAATGTTGCCTTCGCGTCATGGTCACGCAGCACATCCAGCACCCAGGGTGTGATGCGCGGATGAGGCCCGTCGTCGAATGTCAGGTACACCGTTCCTTCGGCCGCAGGCAAATCCCATACGTAAGCTGGAAAAAGGAATTTAGCGATCCATGGCGTTTTAATAAAGTAGCGATGCATGTTCTGCGAATATAACAGCATCACTACAAATCAGCCCGCATGCCATCTGCATCATGATGTTGTATTTTTGCTGCCTATGGAAAATAAGGTCCGTGTACGATTTGCGCCCTCGCCCACCGGTGGACTGCACCTGGGTGGGGTGAGGACGGTGCTGTACAATTATCTATTTGCCAGGAAGCACGGGGGTGATTTCATCCTTCGCATTGAAGACACCGACCAGTCACGCTATGTTCCCGGTGCTGAAGAATACATTTATGAGACACTGAAATGGTGCGGCCTCGAACCGGACGAAAGTCCGCGCCATGGCGGAAAATCCGGTCCTTACCGGCAGAGTGAACGCAAAGAAAGCTATCGCAAATACGCAGAGCAGCTCGTCGAGAAAGGCCACGCCTATTATGCTTTCGACACGGCGGAAGATCTTGATGCAATGCGAAGCCGGTTGCGGACGGAAGCCAACCCAAACCCGCAATATGACCATACCGTGCGGAATCAGATGCGCAATTCGCTTGCACTGTCGGCCGCGGAAACAAAATCACTGCTGGAAAATAAAACGCCATATGTTATCAGGATACGGATGCCGGAACACGAGACGGTCACCTTCCACGACCTGATCCGTGGAGATGTAACATTCGATACGTCCATTGTTGATGATAAAGTTTTGCTGAAAGCCGACGGCATGCCCACCTATCACCTGGCGGTGGTAGTGGATGATCACCTGATGAAGATCACGCACGCGTTCCGCGGAGAGGAATGGCTGCCCAGTGCACCGGTGCACGTGTTGTTATGGCGGTATTTGTTCGGAGAGGAGGCCATGCCCAAATGGGCCCATCTTCCCCTGATCCTGGGCCCAAGTGGAAAGCTGAGTAAGCGGGACGGCGCCCGGTATGGTTTCCCGGTGTTCGCCATGAACTGGCAGGATCCTAAAACCGGCGAGATGACGGAAGGTTTCCGTGAAAAAGGTTTCCTTCCCGAAGCATTCCTCAACCTGTTGGCAATGCTCGGCTGGAACGATGGCAGCGAGCAGGAAGTTTTTTCAAAGCAGGAGCTGGTTGATAAATTCTCCATCGATAAAGTGCACAGGAGCGGTGCAAAGTTTGACTATGACAAGGCGCGCTGGTTCAACCACGAATGGATCAGGAAGCTGCCGGCATCCGCCTACAGCCAGCAGGTTAAAGAATACTTTGCACAACAGGATCTGCAGGTGGCGGACAACGCCTATTTTGAGCAGGTCCTTGAACTCGTCAAAGACCGGTGTACCCTGCTCTCCGACTTCTGGGAACACAGCTATTTTTTCTTCCGCGCACCAAAGGAATGGGACACGGAACCGCTAAGAAGCAAGTGGAATTCTTCCAGGGAAGCGTTTTTCAAATCATTGTCGAAATCACTCACCAGCATCAGCAGCTGGACGGCCGCTTCCATAGAAACGGTGTTCCGCCAGCTGGCCGAACAGGCGGGCATTAAGCCGGGTGAACTGCAGCTTCCTTTGCGCATCATGCTGGTTGGTGGTAAATTCGGCCCCGGAGTTTTCCAGATCGCCGAAGTGCTGGGCAAGGAGGAAACTGTCAGCAGGATTGACATGGCATTAACCCAATTTGATCTCAGATGAACAGACCAATAAGAGTACTGGTTGCCAAGGTAGGCCTCGATGGACATGATCGTGGCGCCAAAGTGATCGCAACGGCACTACGTGATGCCGGTATGGAAGTGATCTATACCGGGCTGCGGCAAACGCCTGAAATGGTTGTCAGTGCCGCGCTGCAGGAGGATGTGGATGCGATCGGCATCAGCATTTTATCGGGCGCCCATATGACGGTGTTCCCGAAAGTGTCGGCGCTGATGAAAGAAAAGGGAATGCATGATGTGCTGCTGACCGGCGGCGGCATCATCCCCGACGAAGACATGCGGCAGCTCAACCGCGAAGGAGTGGGAAGACTGTTTGCACCAGGCACGCCCACATCAGACATTGCCGCGTATATTAAAGACTGGGTACAACAACATCGTACTTTTTAACCCGCTGTATGTATAAAACTTTACTGACCGCACTCGATAAAGGCATTCTCACTGTAACTGTAAATCGCCCCGACAAGCTGAATGCGCTGAACCGCGAGGTAATGGAGGACCTGGATGCAATGATGAGCGAAGTGGAAACCAATGAAGATATCCGCGCCGTGATGATCACCGGTGCAGGATCGAAATCATTTGTAGCCGGTGCGGACATCAGCGAGTTTGTCGGTCTCCGCCATGACCAGGGAATGGACCTTGCAAAAAAAGGCCAGGATATTTTTTTCAGGGTGGAAAACTGCAGTAAGCCGATCGTTGCTGCAGTCAACGGTTTTGCCCTTGGCGGCGGGTGCGAACTGGCCATGGCCTGCCATTTCCGTGTGGCTGCAGAACAGGCAAAATTTGGCCAGCCCGAAGTAAACCTGGGGCTCATCCCGGGCTATGGCGGCACGCAGCGACTGGTACACCTTGTAGGCAAGGGCCGTGCACTTGAGCTGCTGATGACAGGTAATATGATCGATGCGGCCACGGCACTTCGCTATGGCCTTGTCAATTACGTAGTGCCACAGGAAGAACTGTTGGCGAAAACAACATCATTACTGGAAATCATTGTTTCCAAAGCGCCTCTTGCCATTGCGAAGTGCATCACCGCAGCCAACGCGGCCATCGCTTCCCCGGAAGGTTTCACCACGGAGCTCAACGCCTTCGGTGAATGTTTTGAAACCGACGATATGAAAGAAGGAACGGCAGCATTCCTGGAAAAACGAAAGCCACAATTTACCGGCAGGTAATGTCCTGACCCGGCGCTATTCACCCTCCCGGCAATGTGCTATTTATCGTTCTGCGGGAAGATCCGGATGGTCTTGACGTATCGGCCCCTGTAATAGTCATTCAGCGGCGTAATGGTAACGCCATACTTTTTCCCGGAAGTGGAGTGAATGAATTCCAGCTGCTGGTTTGGGTTCGATACAATAATGCCCATGTGGCCGACGAACTTTTCGGTGCTGTCGGTACCGGTAAACAGGATGAGGTCACCGGGTCTTGCACTTTCTGCCGGGATGGACTTTCCAACGTAAGTGAAGTCAATGGAAGAGCGCGGAACGATAATGTTGAAATGACGGAACACATAGGTAATGAATCCGGAGCAGTCGAAACCTACCTGCGGGTCGGAAGAGCCATAACGGTAGGTAACGCCGATCAGGGTTTTTGCAAAGTCCACGACCTGCTGCGGGTGAACATTCCTGGTATCGATCGAGGAACCGGGGACCAGCGCGGAATCCTTTCGTATGGTATCCACGATCAGCAGTAAGGAATCAGCTTTCAGCGCAGAATCAGCAGGTGGCGCATGGGCCTGCAGCGTATCGGAAACCTGGAGCGAATCATTGCCCCCCTGCTCCTTTTCCGGGACCACGAAAATGCACGAGCCAAGGCCCGCACAAAGCATCAACAACACTGGAGAAGCCTTCATATCCGTATATGTTCAAAAATGGAACCAACCTGACCGGAATCATGCAACCACCGGGAAATCAAAGAAATTGTGTAGCTATCTTTGCCGCCTCAACATCATTTTATGGCTGATTACCGTATAGAAAAAGATACAATGGGTGAGGTAAAAGTGCCCGCTGATGCCTTTTACGGCGCACAAACCCAGCGCAGTATCGACAATTTCAAAATTGCCCAGGACATCAATAAAATGCCGAAAGAGATCATCCGGGCGTTTGCATACCTGAAAAAGGCTGCGGCCATCACCAATTTCGAGGCGGGAGTTCTTCCGAAGGAAAAGCTGGACCTGATCGCGACCACGTGTGATGAGATCCTGGAGGGGAAACTGGATGATGCTTTCCCGCTGGTAGTGTGGCAGACCGGTAGCGGTACACAGTCCAACATGAACGTGAATGAGGTGATTGCTTACCGGGCACATGTTAAGAACGGTGGCAGCCTTTCGGACAAGGACAAGGTACTGCACCCGAATGATGACGTGAACAAATCGCAGTCCTCGAACGATACTTTCCCCACGGCCA